>JAEWIG010000295.1 GCA_023387295.1 Bacillota bacterium
CTTCTATGCTCCTGAATGTTGTTGAATCTGGTACGGGGAAAGGAACACAAATTAATGGGATCCAATTGGCAGGAAAAACAGGGTCCACTCAGCTACCATATAAAGATATTAACGGAACGAAAGATCAATGGTTTGTAGGCTATACACCAAACTTAGTAGGTGCAGTCTGGCTAGGTTACGATAAAACTGATCGTGACCATTACTTATCAAAAAGCAGCTCGCAAACCGTCGTTCCTCTATTTAAGGCAATTATGGAACAGACTATTCCCTATATAGAACATGAGGAATTTTCTACTCAGTCAGTGAATGAGAAATTAGCTAAAAAAGATTTTAATAAAGAAATTGAAGAGGCAATTAAAGAATCCTCTGAAAAAATAAAACAGGAAATACCAATGTGGAAAGAAAAATGGCACGAAGGAGTAAAGGAACTAGAAGAGTTCGGCAATTTCCTAAAGGACAAATGGAATGATGTCATTAATAAATAAAAAGGTGAATAGTGAGCTATTCACCTTTTTATGTTCCAAAATTTACAAAAAATGCTATAATATCTTTGATAAATAAATGAAAGAGGTCGCTATCATAACTCTATCAAACTGCTAACACTCTGCTAGCAGTTTGATAGAACACAGGTAAATAGCCAATTAAAGGGGGATGTAAAGGGATATGATCAATCAAAAACGAGTTCAACTTAATGTAAGAGTTAATCAAGAAACATTAAACAAACTTGATGAAATTGTTAGTTATTATCAAGAAAATACAAGGCTAGGAAGAGTATATAAGGGTGATGTTTTAACGGATATAGTAGAAAAGTCATACCAAGTTATGTTGAAACAGAAACAACAATCAAAAAATAATCCTCTATAATGCCTAGTATAGTCTCTCTTATGGTAGAATAATGTTAAATTGGTTATAACCTGATTAGAGGATGGTGTTAGGATGCGACCTAGAATCCGTAAACGAGGAATTGATATTGAAGATGTGAAATTTGGGATAACGACCATTTTTTTACATGCATCATTCTATTGTATAATCATTTTAATTTTATTTATATTTATAGAAATATTTGGTTAAATCTTATTAAGGACAATTACTTTTCATCCAATCCAAATTAATGTTATTATTAAATTTGATTTTGACTTAAAAGGAGATGATTAATATGGCGAAAAAAGGATACATATTAATGCAAGGCGGAGAAAAGATTGAATTTGAACTATACCCTGATGTAGCTCCGGGAACTGTTGCGAATTTCGAAAAGTTAGCAAACGAAGGATTTTATAATGGTTTAACATTTCACCGTGTAATTCCTGGGTTTGTTAGCCAAGGTGGCTGCCCTCACGGAACAGGAACAGGTGGTCCTGGATACACAATTAAATGTGAAACAGAAGGTAATCCACATAAGCATGTAGTTGGATCTCTATCTATGGCACATGCAGGACGTGATACAGGTGGAAGTCAGTTCTTCATCGTTCATGCCCCTCAACCGCATTTAAATGGTGTACATACTGTATTTGGTAAAGTAACATCTGGTATGGAAACAGTTCTTTCCATGTCAAATGGTGATGTTATGGAGAAAGTTGAAGTAACAGAAGAATAAATCAAAAGAGAGCCATTTGGCTCTCTTTTATTTTAATTTCTGTACATACTCTTCAATCATCTTAGAAGTGACGTATTTTCTAGTTGGAATGATTCCTTGTTTTGCCAATTCATTAATTTGAGTAGTTACTTTATTAATTTTATCGGGTGTAAATAGCTTTCCAGATTTGCAGTTCAAAGCAGCTTCTTCAATATAAGCTTCACGTTTTTCGTCTAAAGCAAGGAATTCAGTAATAATTTTATTTTGTTTGCTCACATGTGCGGATATTTCTTTATGTACACTCATTCTTTCACTCCTAATTGATAAGAATATATGTGAGTAATATCATATCATAGTTCAAAGGGTAATATAGAAAAAAGCGGCTAAAAAAGGATTTCATTTTTTTAAGCCGCTTTTTATATTTAATTTGAATACATAATAATTTTAAGACTTCGATAAGTAAATTTAAGCTTTTACTGCTTGAAGTTCGATGTTGATTTTTACTTTATCTCCTACAAGTACTCCTCCTGTTTCAAGAGCAGAGTTCCATGTTAGACCATAGTCGCTTCTCTTAATGGAGCCTGCTGCAGAGAAACCTACCTTTTCATTACCCCAAGGATCCTTACCAGATCCCTCGTAATTAACCGTGAATGTTTCTTGCTTCGTTACACCATGAATGGATAAATCTCCAGTAACTTCATATTCACCGTCACCATTATTTACAATAGTTGTTGCTTTAAAAGTCATAGTTGGATAGACTTCTACATCAAAGAAATCGCCAGAACGTAGGTGATTGTCACGATCTTCGTTTCGAGTATCTACGCTAGCTAAATTAACATTAAATTCAATTGTAGCAGTTGTTAAGTCTAATGGATTTGCTTCGATGATAGCATCAAACTGATTAAAAGATCCTTTTACGTTTGAGAACATCATATGCTTAATTGAAAAGTCTACTCCACTATGAGTTGGGTCAATTGTCCATTTTGTTTTTGTCATTATTAATTCCTCCAATTAGTTTTAATTCATTTATTTTGAATTCAAGATATTTTAAATCTAGGTAAATTATATAAGCGGATTTTTAATCTGTCAACTAATAATTTTTTTGGCGTATAAATATTCGGTTCCTGTGCAAAATAAAATTTGATTTTACAAAAGGGAGGATTTCTGATGCTAAATCAACAAGGTCAAGGACAAACACATCAAAATATGCATACAGGTATGGTTAATCAGCATTTAAATCACGGTGGACATGAAGTATTTGATGTTCATGAAATTCTGTCTGGAGTTATTGGAACGTTAAACTTATATACTTTACTTCAAGCGCATGTAAAAGACCAAGAATTACTTAGTATTCTTAATCGGCAAAAACAATTTATTCAAACGGAGTATAATACAACTGTAGATTGTTTTAAATCAGGACAAGATCCAGCGATTCCGACACAAAGCTATATGATGCCACAAGGAAATGATTTTGTTTACGGAATGAAGCCTTCGCAGCCGAAGAAACCGCTTCAGGCTATATCTGAAATTACGGACGAGTGTGTTTCGGGTTTAATGCTTGGTTCGTTAAAGGCAAATGCAGGTTCTAAAGCAATGGCAGCATTAGAGATTACAAATCCTGTCGTTCGTCGTGTAATTGCAGATTCCGTACCGAATTGGATAGAAATGGCATATGAGCTATCTATTTATCAAAACAAACATCATTACTATCAGGTACCTCAGCTTGCCCAACAAGATATGGAGCAGCTATTAAATGCATTTGCTCCAACCCAGATGAATGGACAAATGTCTAATCCAAATACGGCTCATTAGAAAATTTTGTGATAAATCAACATTACAACAAGAAATTCTATTAGACTCCGATAATATATCGGGGTCTTTTAAGTAGGGAAAACGATTCATTAACCCTAGGTTATTATTTGCTATTTTAATTAAAAAGAGGCAAAATTAATTGATAACAATCCATTCAAAACAAGATTTCACTAACATAATCAAGGGAGAGTAAATATGAAATTAAAAAATCATTTACAAAATTATTTAGCAGATGCTTTAATTGAAAACAATTCAATTATTGAGTTATATAAAGAAGAAATCGACTATATCAAGAAGCATCAGCTTGTGCAGGATGAAGGAATGCTAGTAGAGGATAATGGTTATTCGCGTTTCGAAGCAGCATATATTGAACGAAGTAATAAAGAAACTGAAGAGCTTATCGCAGTTGAAGATGGACGATTCTTTAAAGAGAAAATAAACTATCTTAGAAAACATATTGATGAATTTCTGTACATAGAATCTACTTGGTTTGAATTTTTAGGAGTAGATTCGGTTTGTGTCGAAGTGGATGACGTATTCGGCACTTATGAAGTAATGCTAGGATTGAAACTTCAAAAAAAGCAGGAAGAGAAAATAAAAGCCGAGCTTAATGGGCTCTTAAAGAAAGATAGAAAATATAGTCTCTTATTTAATCAATCAGATGGTTTATGGGATTTGAATTTTGCGTTAAATGGTATAGAAGAATTTCATGAAGAAATGGAATTCGGATATGTATGTAAAATAATATATCGTTTTCTTTTCAAGCTTGTCGAAGCAGTGGAAGAAAGAGTGTAATAATACAAACAGACTTTTCAAGAAAAAGGGGAGAGTGCGAGTATGAAATTGAAAAAAACAATAAAAGGACTAATAATTGTCGCAGTCCTATTCTTATCTTTTAGCATAAGTAGTAATGCTTTTGCTTCAAACGGAGAAAGTGATAGTAGTGATAGCATTAATGAAAAGTTCGGAATGCCGATTGTTGTATACGGTGCAGCATTATCAGATGCACAAAAGGATGAAGTGCGAAGGCTATTAGGTGTTAAAGATACAAGCATGGTGACGGAAATTACCGTTACTGGAGACGACCTTGTCACTTATATTAAAGGCGATCGTAGAGCCAATATGTATTCTTCTGCAAAAATTACTCGTCTAGAAGCAGGGGAAGGACTAACGATAAACCAAGTAACACCGAATAATATAACGGAAGTAACAGATGAAATGTATGCGAATGCATTATTAACTGCTGGGATAGAAGATGCGATTGTAGATGTAGCTTCTCCAGTAAAGGTTACCGGTCATTCGGCTTTAGTAGGGATATATAAAGCTTATGATGAAGGTAATGGAGAAGGACTAAATAAAGAGCATACAGAGGTTGCGAATGAAGAGCTTAGTATTGCGACTCAATTAGCAAAAAAAGAAGGATTGGATCAAGATAAAATATCAGAGCTTTTAACTGAAATTAAGAAAGAAATTGCAGCTAATAATCCTGCTACAAAAGAAGATATTGAACAAATTATTAATGAACAATTAAAATCTCTTAATATTTCATTAAGTGATCAAGACAGACAATTACTGATTGATCTATTTGAAAAAATGCGTGGCTTAAATATAAATTTTGACAATGTCCAATCTCAGCTTGAAGATCTTTCAAATGATATCAAACAACGTATTGAAGAAGCTGTAGGAGATAAAGGATTCCTGCAAGCAATTTCCGATTTTTTTAAAAACCTTATTGAATCGATAAAAAATCTTTTTTCATAACAGGAGAAATGTTCTCCTGTTATTTTTTATTCTGATCCCTAACTCGTTAACGTTATAAAAACATTATTTACCTTTGTAAATATATAAACCATGACATTCATCATGGTTTATATATGACACGTATGTCTATAAATCTAGCTGTCCTTTCCTTATGATAAAGAAAATAGTTAAGGAAAGGACAATAATACATGACAAAAGAAAAACAAATGAAATTAAGAAAGCAAATGGCGCCATATGAAAATTCAAATACGAAAGATAGCGTAAGACAGCTACTGAATACCATCATTCCTTTCTTCCTTCTTTGGTATTTAGCATTCAAAAGTTTAGCCGTTTCTTATATATTTACATTAGTGTTAGCAGTAGTTGCTGCAGGTTTTTTAGTTCGGATTTTTATTATTTTTCATGATTGCTGTCACTATTCCTTCTTTAAAAACCGCCGTGCAAATAAAATTCTCGGCACGATTACAGGAATCATCACGATTTTTCCATTTAGTCAGTGGCAGCACGATCATTCAGTTCATCACGCGACAAGTAGTAATCTAGATAAGCGTGGGACGGGTGATATTTGGATGCTTACAATAGAAGAATATATTGCTTTATCACCTATTCAGCGCCTAGGCTATCGTTTATATCGTAACCCACTCATTATGTTTGGTCTTGGTCCTATATACAATTTTTTAATAAAAAACCGTTTTAACAGAAAAGGTGCACGATTGAAGGAAAGGTTAAATACGTATTTAACGAACTTTTCTATTGTTGCTTTATACGCAAGCTTTAGTTGGTTAATTGGATGGCAGTCTTTCCTTTTAGTCCAAGGACCCATTTTTTTAATTTCTGGAGCAGCAGGTATTTGGTTATTTTATGTTCAGCATACATTTGAAGATTCTTATTTTGAAGAAGATGAAAACTGGGAATATGTGAAAGCAGCTGTGGAGGGTAGTTCTTTCTACAAGCTACCGAAACCACTACAATGGATTACAGGCAATATTGGCTACCACCACGTCCACCATTTAAGCCCAAAGGTGCCAAACTATAAGTTAGAAGAAGCACATAACCAAACAGAAACATTACAAAACGTACCAACTGTATCGTTAGCGACAAGTTTACATTCACTAAAATTTCGCCTTTGGGATGAACAAAATAAAAAATTTGTTTCTTTTAAAGAGGCTGCTAGGTATAAGCAAAGCATGCAAAAAGCTGAGTTAGCTTCCAAACTTTAAGACCTGAATGAAAACCTAAGACATCGTCACAAACTTTGTGATAAAATTGGTAGGAGTCTTTATATAAACAAATGTGTAATTTTTGTCTAGCAAGGAGTACAGACAATAAATGTTTTCTGTACTCCATTCTAAAAGAGGTTTTCATATGATAAAAAGTAAAATATCTTTATTAAAAAGTTCAGGTATTTCTCCATATATTTGGAGTGTTTTTAGTATTTTACCGTTTTATTTTATTTTCCAATCTTCATCTTCTACTGAAGTAATCGTTGGGTTTTTTTTAACGATTATTTTCTTTATTTCATATCGTTTTGCCTTTATTTCGAAGAATTGGGCTGTCTATTTTTGGACTTGTATCCTCATTGCTATTTCTACAGCGATGACGATTCTTTTTCAATTTGTATATTTTGCTTTTTATATCGCTTTTTACAACGGAAAAATAAAGAATCGAATCGCATTCCTTATCTTATATATCATCCACTTAGTGTTCACTACGATCTCAATAAATTATAATCTCGTATTGAAGGACGAATTGTTTTTAAAACAATTACCTTTTATTATTATTATATGGATTAGTGTTATTCTTCTACCATTCAATCTATATAATAGGCAGAAACAGGAAAAGCTAGAAGCAGAGCTTGAGGTTGCGAATAAACGAATTGCAGAGCTTGTGAAGCAAGAAGAACGGCAACGTATTGCCCGTGATCTACACGATACACTAGGGCAAAAGCTTTCTTTAATCGGACTAAAAAGTGACTTAGCAAGAAAATTAGTGTATAAGGATCCGGAACAATCTCGCATAGAAATGAAAGAGGTCCAGCAAACAGCACGAACTGCTTTAAATGAGGTAAGGAAAATGGTTTCACAAATGCGTGGTATCCGTTTAAAGGAAGAAATTGTTCGAATTAAACAAATTCTTAAAGCGGCTGAAATAGCTTATGTTATAAATGAAGATTTTAAAATAACTAATACATCTATCTTTCTTGAAAATATTCTCAGTATGTGTTTAAAAGAAGCGGTTACAAATGTGGTTAAACATAGTCAAGCAACGTGCTGTGAAATTAAAATAACACAGTCTCCTAATGATATTTCGATTATCATCAGTGATAACGGAATTGGAATTGCAGATGATTATGAAATCACGAAAGGTAATGGCATACTTGGCATTAAAGAAAGACTCGAATTTGTAAATGGTTTTTTAACAATTAATCGAAATAGTGGAACAACCATCATTATGAAGGTTCCACGTGTAATTAAGGAAACAGAGAAGGAGGAGCTTAAATGATTCGAATAGTCATTGCTGAAGATCAGCGTATGATGTTGGGAGCATTGGGTTCATTACTTAATTTAGAAGAAGATATGGAGGTTGTCGGAAAGGCGAGTAATGGCGAAGAGGCTGTTTCACTTGTTAAACAACTCCTACCTGACGTATGTATAATGGATATTGAAATGCCAGAAAAAACAGGTCTTGAAGCTGCAGAGGAAATACAGGATTTAGATTGTAAAGTCATCATTTTAACAACGTTTGCTCGTTCGGGTTATTTTCAAAGAGCTATTAAAGCAGGAGTGAAAGGATATTTATTAAAGGATAGTC
>JAEWIG010000303.1 GCA_023387295.1 Bacillota bacterium
GACCTACATTGATGATGGCACGATAGCTAATGAATGGGGTTCTATTACAATTGATGATGAGGGCGAGAAGGCGCGGAAAAATGTGTTGATTGAAAATGGGATTTTAACAGGATACTTGATTGATAAATTTAACGGGCGAAGGATGGGAATGGAATCAACGGGATCAGGTAGAAGACAGTCCTATCGTTTTGCCCCTACCTCAAGGATGACGAACACTTATATTGCAAATGGGAAATCAACTCCAGAAGAAATTATCGCTAACACAGAGCATGGAATTTACGCAAAGTACATGGGTGGTGGTTCTGTAAATCCTGCAACAGGTGATTATAATTTTGCGGTTATGGAAGCTTATCTTGTTAAGGACGGAAAAGTTGGCAAACCAATAAAAGGTGCGACCCTTGTCGGAAATGGTCCTGAAACAATAAAGCTTGTAGATATGGTCGGTAATAATTTAGCACATGGAGCGGGAATGTGTGGTTCATTGAGTGGAAGCATACCTGTTAATGTAGGTCAGCCAATGCTCCGTGTAAGTGAAATGACAGTTGGCGGCAGTAAGGAGGCTGAATAGAATGAATATCCAAGAATTTCAGCAAAAACTATTTCATCTTGCTGAGGACAATGGTTTCAGTGAAATGGAGCTTTACTATGAAAGGGAAGCTAAGTTTGGCTGCGGTTTATTTAAGGGTGAGATTGATTCTTATGAAACATCAGAAATTGCAGGTGTGTCATTTCGTGGGCTTTATAAAGGGAAAATGGGTTATGCCTTTACGGAAAAAATCGATGAAGACTCCCTATTGTACTTAGTAGAAAATGCAAAAGAGAACGCGCAATATATTGAAGATGAAGTTCAGGAAGACATTTTTGCAGGAAGTAAGGAATACTGGAGTGGAAGCTATTATTCTGAGGAATTAGAAAAGGTAACGATTCCAGAGAAAATAGAACTACTAAAAGCAATTGAAAATGAAATCTATGCTTATAACGAGCGAGTATCTGGAACGAACTATTTCATGCTAGAAAGCGGAGAGTCTGAGCGGGCTATCTTGAATAGTAAAGGTCTCTCACTTAAAGAAAGAACGAATCATATAGGCATGTATATTTCGGTCATTGTTAAACAGGGCGACGAAACGAAAACAGGTGCATTTTTTAAAGTCACTCGGGATTTCAGCATTTTCGATCCGAAAGAGATTGCAAGAGATGCAGTTGAGGATGCACTAGCAAAACTAAATGCACAATCAGCAGAAAGTAAGAAATATCCTGTTTTATTAAGAAACGATGCAGCTGGAAGCTTACTGCAAACATTCTCTTCTGTTTTTTCAGCAGAAGATGCACAAAAAGGTCAATCCCTGCTTAAAGATAAAGTAGGGGTAGGAATTGCTGTTTCTCAACTGGATCTAATAGATGACCCGCTTTTAGAGGCTGGAATGTATAGTCGCACCTTTGATAGTGAAGGAGTCGCAACGTTTAAGAAGGAAATTGTGAAAGCAGGAACCCTGGAAACCTTACTTCATAATCGGAAAACAGCAGGTAAAGCTGGAGTTGAATCGACAGGCAATGCTTACAAGTCTTCATATAAAGGCTCATTGACCGTTTCGCCTTCGAATTTATATATTAAGCCAATGGATAAGAGTTTTGAGGAATTAACGGCTTCCATTGATGAAGGAATTATTATTACTGATTTAGCAGGCCTACATTCTGGAGCAGATACCGTATCTGGTGATTTCTCCGTTGCTGCAAACGGATATTATGTAAAGGACGGAAAAGTGCAAAATGCAGTGAAGCAAATGACAATTGCCGGTAATTTCTATGACCTATTAAATAATATCGAGGAGATTGGTTCTGACTTAGAATTTTTTATGTCGAATGTTGCTTCTCCATCGTTATTAATTAAGGAATTAGCGGTGACAGTAGAGTAGGCTTGATAGGAGATTGAGTATATCACAAATGGTGGTATACTCTTTTTTTTACTGGATAAGGCTGTTTTAGTGAAAAACGAAGTTAACAAAGAGCGAATATCCGAAAGGTAGTTTCAAACGGACAAAATTATAATAATTGTAACCTCAAATGTCCGATTGACGGTCACAATCGGACAAAGTAAAGAGTAATGTGAATCCAAATGTCCAAAAGATGGCCTGTAGCGAACAAAGTAAGGAGAACTGCGTACCCGAATGTCCAATAGAAGGTTTCTATCGGACAATGTAAGGATTATTGTGAACCCAAATGTCCAATAGACAGTCTCTATCAACAAACTAGTCTATTTTTACATAATTTCTCGGATAGAAGGTGTTTTTAAACAACCTTCTATCCGTTTTTTTGTTTTTACTAGTAAAATGGTGAGAGATAAAATTTCCCAGTACGTTATATAGGGTGTAAAAGCTTTTACAAAAAATAAAGGAGCCCACCAAATGAAGTTAAATGATGCAAATTTCATAGAGTATTTAAAGCTAGAAAAGGAAAGTGCTCTAGAATTTATTTTTGATAAATATTTGCCCCTTATAAAAGGAATCACATATAAAGTGCTTTCTCCGCTGCAAAATGATGGTCTAATCGAAGAATGTATGAACGATGTTTTTCTATCTGTTTGGCATAATGCTCGGAAATTTCAAGGTGATGCAAATGATTTCAAGAAATGGATTTGTGCGATTGCCAAATTTAAAGCCATTGATTATTACCGAAGAGAAATAAAAAATACGGAAATCTCAACCGATTATTTAGAAGTTTCAAATGAATTCTCGGTAGAGGATGAATTAATTCAAGTAGAAAATCGTAATGAGTTAATTGCTTTGATAAATGAGCTAGAACCGACGGATAGGGACATTTTTCTAATGAGATATTTTTTAGGCGTCAAGCCTGAGGATATTGCTGCAAAGCTCGGGATGACTAGAGGAGCAATTGATAACCGAATTTATCGAGGGAAAAAGAAGCTAGGTAAAGTAGCAGGCAATCTGATTTTGGGAGGAAGTGCGATATGAAGGATATTTATGAACTATTAAATGAGATGGATATGGATTTAGAAGAATTCGAGGAAATGAAGGTTAGTGAACTTGAAAAAGCAAAAGTGAAAAAAACATTGATGAAAAATATTACTCGAAAAAATAAAAAGCAGAGATGGAAGCGTAGCATGACAGCTGCTGCAATAGCAGTTGGAATTTCTACAACAGCACTTTTCGGCTTATCCTTTACAGCAAATGCTGAGAAGATTCCTGTTATCGGTAACATCTTTAAATTCTTTAATCATGTCGGATTGTACGATAATTATAATGAAAATGCCAATGAAATTAATATCACGAAGGAAAGTAATGGCGTGAAAATGACTGTTAATGATGCGATCTTTGATGGAAAGTCCGTAAATTTAACATTTTCTATAGAGAGTGATAAAGATTTAGGAGAGAATCCTTCTATCATGCGAATTGGGGAAATCAAGGACCAAATGGGTGGAACAGGAAAAGTTCAGCTTTCAAAAGTAGCTGAAAAATCATATGTTGGAATTATGACGATTACGGATTTAAGTAGGGATACTCAGGATGAGGCATATGTAAAGTGGAAACCTGAATATATTCTTGTTAATGAGGGCGAAAAAGAGATAAAGGGAAATTGGCGATTTGATTTTCATCTACAAGCTACTGATAGTGAAGTGAAGATGATTGATAAAACGGTGAATGGAGACGGACTAGCAGTAACGATTGAAAATATGACTCTCACTCCAATGTCCTTTATCATGTACTACAGTCAAGGTGTTTCTAAAGAGTTAAGTGAAAAATGGGACGACATCTATGTTGAAATTGAGATAAAAGATGACCTTGGTAATAGCTATTCTGGAGAAGGGAATGGAGGTACAGGAAAAGACGCATTTGAATTCAATTGGAGTAAGACCTTCCAAAAGTTAGATCCAAGAGCGTCCAAACTGATCGTTACGCCCCATGTGATGTTAACAAACTTTGGTCCTGATGAGCATGGTGGGGTAGAAATATCTTCGAATGGAAGAGTAAAGGTCATCGAAAATACAACAACCAACAATGAAAGTAAGAGAGAGGAGTTTACATTAGAGGACATTATTGTTGAATTAAAGTAACACTGTAAAAGTGATGTAGGGATTTAATAAAAGGGTTGTATAAAAGGCGTTTCGAACCTTTTATACAACCCTTCATTTTAATCTTCTTTGCTACTTAGGATTCCGAAAATACGCAATAAGTTAATAAACAGGTTTACAAAATCAAGATACAAGTTAAGAGCCATTAATGGCACTTCTTCAGCGGAAACACCGTAATGCTTCATGCGGTTGAAATCATAAAGAACGTAACCGCTGAATACAAGAACTCCAATGAAAGAAAAGGCAAGCATGCCTGTTGAGCTTAACGGCCAGAAAATACTAAAAATCGAGATGGCAATTAATGCAAGTAGTGCTGCCATGAGCATGCCACCAAGAAAAGTGAAATCACGCTTCGTTGTCGATGCATAAATCGCAATTCCAGTAAAAACAGTGGTTGTCGATGCTAGCGCAAGTAATACTGGGTTTGGACCAACTGTCGCAAGGTATTGAGCCACGATTGGGTACGTGGTCATTCCAGATATAAAGGTAAAAGCAAATAAAAATGAGTAGGAAATCATCTTTTTACGGCGTAGAAAAAAGGCAAAGATAAGCATCCCCACTTCTAAAATCATAAGTGGGAGAAATAGAGCTGGCGGAACAAAGGACCCGACCATTGTACCGATAAAAGCAATCCCTAAAGATAAAGCAAATGTTCTCAGAACACTCGGCAAATACCCATTTCGATTAACGGTTTGCTGTGAATGTGCATACATGAATTTCTTCACCTCAAAAATAAATTTGTTGCTTTTTTATACGACTGGATATTTAAAAAGTTTCAAGAAATTTTATTTACTGTTCTCTTACTTTCTGCACATCCTCTTTTAACAAGTCTCGTATTTCAGCAAGTAGCTCTTCTTTTTTGTCAACAGTTAGAGCAGGGACAGTCTCTTCTTTCTTTCTGAGACGCTCAAGAATTATTTTAATGAAAACGAAAATAGAAAAGGAAATAATGAGGAAATCGACTACTGTTTGAAGAAAGGCCCCATATTTCACCTCTGCATCACCGAATTTAATCATTAGACTAGAAAAATCAATTCCCCCCATGAGCAAGCCGATAAGAGGCATAATAATATCATTAACAAGAGAGGAAACTATTTTTCCGAAAGCACCACCAATAATAACACCAACAGCAAGATCAAGAACATTCCCTTTTAAGGCAAATTTTTTAAATTCATTCCACATTCTTTTTTACCACCTTTTCAACAAAATTACCATTTATTATACTATGGGCTTTACAGGGAATGCTAGATTATATCGACTCAATTTAACTTCATTTAAATAGAAGTGTTTGCAAGTACATTTCAATTGTGTGTCAGTGGGGGTCTTACTGCCCGTTAACCTGCGATAAGGACACAAATTCGTCAAGACGAATTTGAATTATCGACACGACCTTCTTCTATACGTTCTGTTCGAGCGGTTGTATAATAAAAATACTAAAAACGTAGAGTAAGTAGGATTAGAAAAAGGAGGAAGAGATGGAGAGTCAAAATAAAAAAAAAGACCCCCGCTTCAAAATTGCTGAAAGAGAAGCATGGATTGGCATTGGTCTCGTCTTATTTAATTTTATTTGGTGGTTTGGCTTTGCCTATGGCATGGGTTCAGATTCGGTTGAAGAATATGAGTTTATTTTAGGATTGCCAGCATGGTTTTTCTATAGCTGTGTTCTCGGTTTTGTCATAATGGTCATTCTTGTAATTGT
Source organism: Bacillota bacterium (assembly GCA_023387295.1). GTDB lineage: Bacteria > Bacillota > Bacilli > Bacillales > Cytobacillaceae > Cytobacillus. The sequence goes on from JAEWIG010000303.1 coordinate 5,787, forward strand.
CGTTGTTAAGTTTTTCTTTAAAGAAGTTCCATTCGATGAGGAAATGGAAGGTGGGGAGACGAAATGAACTGGCAAGTAGTAACCCCATTAATTTTTTTCTTACTATTAATTTTTCTAGTTGGTTTTTGGGCTAGTAAGAAAATCAATTCATCGAATTCATTTCTTCAAGAATATTTTCTTGGTGGCCGTGAGCTAGGTGGATTTATTTTAGCGATGACCATGATGGCTACATATGGTAGTGCATCAAGCTTTATAGGTGGACCAGGTGTTGCCTATACCCAGGGGCTTGGATGGGTGCTGTTGTCGATGTCTCAAGTTGTAACAGGCTATTTTGTCCTTATGGTCTTAGGAAAAAAGTTTGCGATTACCGCGAGAAAGTATAATGCCGTCACCTTAATTGATTTTTTGAAGGAACGATATAAAAGTAAATGGGTTGCGATTTTATCAGCTTTCAGTATTATTATTTTCTTGTTCGCTGCAATGGCTGCTCAATGGGTCGGCGGAGCAAGATTAATTGAATCTCTAACAGGCTTAAGCTATCTTTCAGCTTTGTTTATTTTTGCCGTGTCTGTCATGGTTTATGTCGTCATTGGTGGATTCCGAGCAGTAGCTTTAACAGATGCGATTCAAGGTGCGATCATGTTTATCGGAACGCTCATCCTTTTAGTAGCAGTCATTATTGCTGGGGGAGGAATTCCTAATCTTATTCAGGAGCTGGCAACTGAAAATCCGAATTTAATTCGACCGTATGGATTTGACGGGAGCCTTACCCCTCTTTATGTATCGTCCTTTTGGATATTAGTTGGAGTCGGTGTTGTTGGTCTTCCTCAAGTTACGGTACGCGCCATGTCGTACAAAAACTCTAAAGCGATGCATCGAGCGATTATTATTGGAACCATCGTTGTGGGCTGCATTATGCTCGGCATGCATTTGATAGGCGTTTTTGCAAGACCTATTCTACCGGGGATTGAAGTAGGAGATAAGGTCATGCCGATGATTGCTTTAGAAGTGCTACCACCATGGCTAGCGGGAGTAGTATTAGCAGCTCCGATGGCTGCGATTATGTCAACGGTTGATTCGTTATTAATACTTGTGAGTTCAGCAGTCGTTAAAGATGTTTATATAAATTATATAAAACCTGATGCAAGTGAAAACACGATTAAGAAAATGAGCTTTGGGGTTACAACAATATTAGGTGTTCTTGTTTTTCTATTGGCCCTTAGTCCACCAGATTTAATTATTTGGTTAAATCTATTTTCGTTCGGTGGCTTAGAAGCCGCGTTCATTTGGCCAGTTGTCCTAGGCCTATATTGGAAAAAGGGTAATAAATATGGAGCGATTTCGTCTATTTTCGTTGGAACAGGCTCCTATATTATCATACATACTTACTTCCCAAATCCATTTGGGATGCATACGGTTGTATTGCCAATTCTTCTTTCCTTCATTTCTTTTGTTCTTGTAAGTATATGGACGAAGAATAAGCAAAATATCGAAATTCAAAAACATGCATATTGAATTAACAGGCACAGAATCTTGTTGGATCTGTGCCTTTTCTGTGTGAAAAATGAATCCGACGACATTTACATAACATGGTTGGGAGCAGAAAATCATGTTAGTTTTTAATAAAAATTAATCTTGATGATTGTATCATTAATAGCAAAAATTTGTGATTTGTAGAATCCTCTCTTATTTGTTACACTTGTAACATAATGATTTCAATTCTATTACAAAACAATGATTGAAAATGATTAGATAGATGAGTGTCTAGCTCTAGAGATTACCGTATTTTTAACTAGGGAGAATTCTATGAAAAATTATTTATATATATTATTACTTATCATGCTGTCATCAACTTTAGCAGCATGTTCTACCGATACGATTGCAATCTCAAATGCAATTCAAGAAAAACAAATGATTCCAACAGAAGAACAAATTCAATCCATTAAGACAGAAGGAAAAGACACAAAGGATACATCTCTATTAAAAGGAAAATCACACTATCAGTTCGAAGTAAAAGATGGGGATTTTGTCTATACAGTGTTTTTATTTGCAGAGGATGAAATAAACAAGCCGATAGGAAAGGACCAATTATACGAAGGCCATTATTCGGTTTATTTAGCAGAAAAGGATGCACATATTGCCTATAAACAGTCAGTATTGCAGGATATGGGGACATTTACTTTTCAGTTTTCTGCTGAACAAGTGTTTCCGTTAAATTTAGGCAATCAAACGATTATTGCTATTTTACAATCAATTGAGAATGGTCAATCAACCCCATTATTGCTTACAGTAAACGATGGAGAGGTAAAAATTATTCAATCAAACGATGTTTTACCGACGATTTTGGGCAATGAAATAAAAGAAATTAACCAAAAGTATTTACAAACAGCTCATTTTAGTAAAACTGAAGGCTTTAAATTTGTCACATGGAGATATGATAGAGAATCCATGAGTCTTATTAAGCTTGATGAATCAGATGTAAACAGAACAAGCCGTGTGGATGGCAACGACGGTGATGACTGGTATCATCTCTGGAGTGAAAAGAAGGAGAATTATTATCCATATTTAAATCTTGAACTGAACAGTGATGTCATTGAAAAAGCTAAGCAGGGAATCCCTTTAGGAACTCCTTATCCAATTGGAACGAATATATCAAATATTAAGACTGCTGAACCTCATTATATGGAAGAAGGGGTCTATAAAGGAATCCCATTTGTATCATATCCAGAAATTATTTACTTTTATGATCAAACTTCTGGAATAGTTACTGCTGTCTCGATTCCGGGTGAACGGGTGAAGACGACAAGGGATGAAATTGTCCGCTTATTTGGTAATCCTGTGAGGGAAGAAGGAACGGAAAACACAGAAGAGAAAAAACTAGTATACTTGGCAGATAAGTATACGATTGAAGTCTTTGTTGATATTGAAGGAAAAGTAACAAGTCTTAGTCTACGTAAATAATAGATTGAATAAAAAATAGCCTGTGAAAGCATGATTCCGCTAAGTATGATGATTACTTAGCGGTAAGAAAGTGCTTTACAGGCTTTTATGTGTAAGTTTATATACATTGGCTCTATTAATATTAAATGTTGATTATGATACTTTGTTAATTAAAATGCCCAATCTCCATTACGGAAGATTGGCTCTACTTTACCGTCTTTCGTAATGCCATCGATGTCCATTTCAGCAGAACCAATCATGAAATCGACATGTGTTAGGCTATCGTTTAGGCCATGTTCTTTTAATTCATCACTTGACATTTGTTTGCCACCCTCAAGACAGAAAGCATATGCAGTTCCAATTGCTAAGTGGTTAGATGCGTTTTCATCAAATAATGTGTTATAGAATAGTAGGTTTGATTGAGAAATTGGCGAATTATAAGGAACGAGTGCCACTTCTCCAAGATAATGAGAGCCCTCATCCGTTTCGATTAGCTTCTTAAGAATTTCTTCTCCTTCTTCAGCCTTCACATCGATAATCTTTCCGTTTTCGAAAGTAAGAGTGAAGTTATCAATGATGTTACCACCATAGCTAAGAGGCTTTGTGCTACATACAGTTCCATTTACACCTGTTTTTAAAGGAGCAGTAAAAACTTCCTCAGTTGGCATATTAGCCATAAATTCGTCACCTTTTTCATTGATACTTCCAGCACCACACCAAAGATGCTTTTCCGGAAGCTCAATTGTCAGGTCAGTACCTGGAGCCGTATAGTGTAATTTTTGATAGCGCTTGTCATTTAAGTAATGAACCTTTTCGTGTAAGGTATCATCATGCTGCTTCCATGCTTCAATTGGATTTTCTACATCTACGCGAGTTGCCTTAAAGATAGCATCCCAAAGCAATTCCACTCTTGTTTCAGCAGGTGCATCAGGAAATACTTTATCAGCCCATGCTTGAGATGGAGCTGCGATAACCGTCCAACTCACTTTATCAGCCATCATCATTTTTCGATAATTCATTAGCGCTTTACCCGCAGCTTTTTGGAAATTACTGATGCGTTCTGAATCAACGCCTTTTAATAAATCTGGGCTTGACGATACGATAGACATAAAGGCAGCCCCATTCGCTGCTAATTCTTCCGATTCTTGTGCACGCCATTTAGGGTAGTCATTAAATGCCTCATCTGGAGCGAGAGCATATTTTGTGCGAGATACAATATCGTCATTCCAGTTTACAACGACGTTATAAGCACCTGCCTCATATGCATTTTTCACGATAAGACGAACAAGTTCAGCAGAGTCAAGTGATGTGTTAATCACTAACGTTTGGTCCTTTTGTAAATTAACGCCCACTTTAACAACTAGCTCGGCGTACTTTTCTAAATTCCTTTGGAAATCAGTCATTATTTAGTCTCCTTTGTCAGAGTTTTCTTGTTTATTGTAGCTTTTTTGATAGGAAAAAGAAACTTTTATGAAAAAACTTCGCTATATCTGTTTCTTTTGTGAGGATATCCGTCTAATTTTTCATATATCGCTGACATTTGGAAATATATCAGTCAAAATTTCAATATATCGCTCACTTTTAAGCATATATCCGTCTCTTCCTTATATAGAGCGATTTTCTTATATGGCATACAAGCGAAACGAAATCCGCAACAAAAATAAGAGGCTATCCGATAAGTACCTGGTTATCTCCTTACAACACAATGTATAGATGCGTTACTCTAATTCTCATCTATATACCGTGTCGGAGGTGCCAGGCTCTTCGTTTTCGGATAGCCCCTTGCCATTTATAGAGACAAAATACGTTTTTCGCCTTCAATTTCTTTAATTGGTGTGATATTTTGTGTGAATTCAAGTGTGCCCATGTATGTCCCTTTTTCATCGCGAACGGCGAAATAACGGATATAAATATATTTGTCTTTGAATTTAATCCAGAAATCATCGCTGTCCTTTGCACCTGATTTGAAATCTTGTAATAGTTGTTCAACAACGTGAACGCTTTTCGGCGGATGACAGTTTTGCACCGTTCTTCCAATGACCGCCTTCGTTCTTGTGAAGATGCGTTCTTTTCCATGAGAAAAATAGCGTACAACATCATCTTGGTCAATGAATGTGATATCAACTGGCAAATGGTTCAACATTAGTTCCATTTGTTCAATCGACAAAACGCCGGTTTCCATTCGGATAAATCCTTCGGAGATAGCCATATCAGCCAGCCCTTTGCGTTCAGGCTTCCATTCGGCTACGGAATCAATCAAACAAAAGCCGATCACATCACTTTCGTGGGCGATTTTTACCCACTCATCCTCCGTTAAATGCTGAAGCGCCATCGGGAATAAAATATTTTCTTCTTTGAAAATCATTTCCGTCACTTCACGAATCACGAAGTCCATTGTGTCAATAACATGCTGCTTGTCTTCTGTCTTATAGTGAACCAAAGCCTGCTTAGCAGTTTTAATCGCGTCACGAATGCGATCATCCACTCCCCACATGACTTGCGTAGGCCCTAGAATACCATATTTCTCTAAATACGGAAGCAACAAATTTTCCTTACGGCTATAATGTTTGTCAATATCAAGCAACAAATTCAAGTCTTCAATCAATTTGTAGATGTGCTCGTCCTCATCCTCTTTCTTGAAGCGGTCAAAATGCAGTTGGATTTTGAAATTCACCAGCTGATCGATTTCTTTATTTTCTCTCTTGAATGTATGAACAGGATGTCCCGGCTGATCATCCGGTCTTTCAGAACGATGAATGTCTTCGATCGAACCTTTGAAAACGGCGGTATGAACCGAGCAAAGGCGTTGTACCTCAGCAACCGGAATGCCCTCTTCTTCTATCAGCGCTTGTTCCAATTGCGAAATTTCCTCAACCGAGATGCTTCCAACCGCCTCTTCAAATCGTCTTTTCACTTCATCCACACTGCGCCCATTATGCAACTCTTTAATAATTTCTTTCAATAGTTCTTGACGTTCTGTTTTAGTTAATTGCTGTTGTTCACGATTATTAATGATTTCGCTCATCTGTTATCCCCCCGTTACTCTTTTATCGAAAATCCATGATTTTGGAATGCAGTGATTACCGTTTGCAACGGAATGTTTTTCATGCGACAACCTTTTGGTAATGTCATGACCCGTCCGGCAGTTTGCAGCATCCCTGGCTTAGTTATATTGTCAAAACCGAGTTCACTCATAATTGTTATAATTTCAGGATATTGATTATGCAGTTCATAAATGGTTTGATTGATATCAATTACTTTTGTCATTGTCTCACCTCACCTACTAAAACAGTAACATGTTGACTAAGAGAACAAAGTGATTCACGTCACAAATAGAAAACACGGAAATAAGTGAAATAAAACATACCCATTTGCTGACTATCATGACTGCTAAATAAATGCGTCTATACATTTTTAACCCGAAAATTATGGTATATTAGACGATACATAGTTAGTAAAGGAGTTCGAAAAAATGGCAAAAAGTGTTGTGATTGCAGAAAAACCTTCAGTTGCACGTGACGTTGCACGTGTCTTGAATTGTAATAAAAAAGGAAATGGATATCTTGAAGGCGATAAATACATCGTAACTTGGGCATTGGGACATTTAGTTACCCT
>JAEWIG010000311.1 GCA_023387295.1 Bacillota bacterium
GCGTCCGACTTCCTTCAGATTCCACCTCGCGGTGGACACCCTTGTCTTTCGCTAACAGTTCCTACTGCCAAGCCTGTAGTGGACTTTCACCACCAAGTTATCACCCATGCCGGGCACACATAAAAAAAGACCCTCAACCATATTCGGTTGAGAGCCTCTGTAGCAATTCTAACTAAAAGTAGAAAGAACCGTCTACTTTTTAAACCAGCCTATTGGCTGAACTTGCGTATTAATATTAATTTGCTTAACCTCTGTAAATTCCGTAAGTCCATATTCCCCTAATTCTCTACCAATACCACTTTGCTTATAGCCGCCCCATGGAGCTTCTAAACTAGCCATGTGATACGTATTTACCCATGTGATCCCTGCTTGGATACGACTGATAACTCGCGTTGCCTTTTCATCATCACTAGTAAATACAGCTGCTGCTAAGCCATAAACGGAGTCATTGGCAAGCGTAATCGCTTCCTCTTCGTCTTTAAACGTTTGCACGACAAGGACCGGTCCGAAGATTTCCTCTTGAACAATTCTCATATCTGGCGTTGTATCGATGAAAATAGTTGGCTCTAGAAAATAGCCTTTTTCAAATTCACCTTCCGTTAACCTATTTCCACCACATGCTAATGTTGCACCTTCTTCTTTTCCAATTTCAATGTATTTTAATACAGTATTTAATTGTGATTCACTAGCTACAGGACCCATCTCTGATTCAGCGTTCTCTCCAGAACCGACTGAAATTCCTTTTGCCCGCTCTACAAGTCGCTCTATGAAACGCTCCTTGATACTCTCTTCAAGCAGAAGGCGAGAGCCCGCTGAACAAACCTGCCCTGCGTTATGGAAAATGGCGAACAAGGCATAATCGACAGCCGTTTCAAAATTAGCATCCTCAAAAATAATAACTGGGGACTTTCCACCCAACTCCAAAGAGATCTTTTTCATGTTTTTCGTCGCTGCCATCATGATATCCTTACCTGTTGATGTTCCACCTGTAAAAGAGGTTTTATCTACATCCAAACTATTTGCCAGCTCATGTCCGATCTCTGAACCAGGTCCTAGAACAAGATTGGCAACCCCTGCTGGAACACCAACTTGTTCAATCATTTCGAATAGACGAACGACTGTAACAGGTGTAATTTCCGCTGGCTTAAAGACAATTGTATTCCCAGCGGCTAGAGCCGGAGCTATTTTCCATGTAGCCATCAATAGTGGAAAATTCCACGGGGCTATTAAAGCACAAACCCCAATCGGTTCACGGACAATCTTCGTATACACCGGCTTATCTAAATTAACAACCTTTTCATTTGGTTCTGTAATCAATTTGGCGTAATAACGGAAACAATCAATAGAATGGGCTACATCAATTCGAGCTGCAGCAAGTACCTTTCCGTTATTTCTTGTTTCCAAAAGCGTTAATTCTTCGATATTTTCTTCCATTTTATCTGCAATTTTCATTAAATAACCTGCACGTGTTTCTGCCGGTAGCCTCGACCACTTGCCACTATCAAATGCTTCCCGGGCCGCTTTAATGGCGTTTCGTGCATCCTCTGCATTCCCTCTTGTAGCAATTGCAATTGTTTCTCCATTCGCTGGGTTCATAATTTCCTTTGTTTCACCAGAGCTAGAAGGCTTCCATTCACCATTATAAAAGTTATTTAACTGTTGCATTCGTCTCCATCTCCATTCGTTTTAATCGTTTTAGTTCACGGAATATAATGACAAACGACAAGGCAAATCCCATTAATTCAGAGATTGGCATCGCGTACCATACGCCATATATACCAAATAGGTCTGATGAAATGAGAACTACAGGAATAAAAAAGATTAGTGATTTGGCAATTGAAGTGAAAAAGGCTAAGCCATTCCGTTCAATCGCTTGAAGATAGCCAGTGACAATTAAATTAATCGCGACAAGAGGATAAATAAAGTTAAATATTCTCGTCGTCTCAATGGATACTTCCAAAAGATTAGGTATACCTGCAAGACTAGGATCATCACTTATGAAGACAGATACAACTGGAGTGGTATAGATGAGTATTAAACCTGTTAGAAGAAGAAGACATCCTCCTGTAAACCATAGGGATAGTTTCAATACCGCTCTTACTCTCCCATATAATTTCGCCCCGTAGTTATAGCTAATAATCGGTTGAACTCCTAATAATAATGCATAGGCAATGAGGAAGAGTAAGTTCGTTATAAAACCATTTTGAATCCCAAAGGAAGCGACATGTGCATCACTCCCATAGCTCATTAGCATATTATTCAACATGATAATCGCGACAATCATGCTCCCTTGAATCATGAACTGGGGCAATCCAGTCCAAAGAATCCCACCTATTTTGCGAACAGAAAATTTGATGTCTTCTAATCTAGGACGTAAGGCTGTTTTTCCGAACATGAAATAAATAATTAAATAAATAGGTAAACCTTGAAGGATATTAATTGCCCAACCTGCTCCAACTATTCCCATGCCAAGCTGATAGACAAGGATTGGCTCTAGAATCATGGCGCAAACTGCCGCAATTCCCCAGCTCCAAGAAGCAAGTCCTGGTCGTTCATCTAGCGTGACAAATATGGTGAACATAACAGCTAACACAGCAGAAGGAAAACCATACATTAGGACTCTGCCATAATCCATTGCATACGGAAGCACATCACCGCTCCCACCAAAGAAAATCATCAGTGGCTCTAAATAATAAAGCCCCAATCCCATTATTAATACAGAGAAAATCAAACCGAACCACAAAGACTGACCAATAAGACCCCTTGCTTCTGCTATTTTTCTTTCACCCAACTTTACGGCTACGATCGCTCCTGCACCACTCCCGATTAACAGGCCTAATGCACGGCTCAATACAAACACGGGGGAGACAACCGTTACCGCAGCAAGTCCAAAATCTCCAACCCCATTTCCAATAATGATTCCATCAATTATGGTTTGTACAGTGAAAATCATATAACCTAGAAGCGTCAGTAATGTAAAACGGAAGTATAGGGCTCGAATATTCCCAGTACCTAATTTCCTATTCTCTATTTCTTTAAATGAATCTATTTGTATATCTGTCGCTGTTTCCATGCCAAACCCTCACACCCCTTTGTTTGTCATTATTTATTTCTCCCTCTTTTCATCCTCTTCGTCCTGATAGATGATCTCCCCATCAATGATCGTCATTTTCACAGATAGATCGGAAATTTTCTTGGTATCTATTTGGAGAATGCTACCATCTAACATAACTAAATCTGCTAGTTTTCCAACTTCAATACTCCCCTTCTGATGTTCGTCAAAGCTAGCATAGGCACCATTCCATGTATAAGCTCGGATCGCTTGAAAAACTGAAACTGTTTGGTTTTCTCCAATTCCTAACCCTTTTCTACTTTTACGGTTCATAGCAGCTTGTATTCCTAGTAACGGATTGTAATCGGTCACCGGATTATCTGAACCGATAGCAGCGATAATACCGCTCTCATAAAAGTCCCGTAAAGGATACATCGAATTTACTCGTTCACCATAGTTACGTACATACCCTTCACCATATTCAAGAACAAAGGCAGGATTCGGTATCGGCACAACACCGAGCTGCTTCATTCGCTCGATTAAATCTGGTGATGAAACCCCTGCATGTTCAATACGAGGACGGGCATCTGGACGAGGATGCTCATTTAAAGCAGCCTCAATACAATTCAGCATCATCTCAATTGCCCGATCTCCCTGAGCATGTGCAGTAATTTGAAATCCTTGCTTATGCGCCTCTACTAAGACACGATTCAATTTTTCCTGTGTATAGTAGAGAATCCCGTAATCATTCGGGTTGCTCGTATATGCATCACGGGTAGCTATCGTAGGACCACTGCTACTTCCGTCAGTGAACAGCTTTGCTGGTCCAATTTTAAACCGGTTATCCCCCATACCAGTTTTAATTCCTTCAGCAATCATATTTTCAATAAATGTTTCCGGATCATCTAACGAACAGACCATTGCATATATACGGACTTTGACTATTCCGTTTTGAGTTGACTGTTGCATGAGTTTAAAAGTACTGGAGGCATGCGCACCTGCATCATGTACACTCGTAATGCCAGCTGCAATAAAGTCATTTGAAGCAAGCTCCAAAGCACTAAATATCTCTTCTTCCGAATAGGTCACTTCCTTAACATTTTGGAAATGTGCCGTTTCTAATAAACGCCCTGTCATTATGCCATGATCATTCCGCTCAATAATTCCTCCCTTCGGATTAGGGGTATCACTATGAATGCCGAAGATTTCTAGCGCTTTCGAATTTACGATTGAAATATGATTACAAGCACGAATAATCATGATCGGATGATCCATTGAAATCTCATCTAATTCCTCTCGAGTTGGATACCGTTGTTCAACCATACTCATTTCATTAAAGCCCCATGCCCGCACCCATTTCCCCTTAGAGAGCCCCGCAGCTTTTTTACGTAAATCTTGAAAAATATCATGAAGTGACTGAATATGAGGAGCTTTACAACTGACACCTAATTGATCAATTCCATAAGCAGAAAGATGCAAATGAGAATCAATGAACCCCGGTAACAAGCTTCTTCCATTTAAATCGATAACAGTTGTTTGAGACCCAATATGCTTCTTGACCTCCTCTGTGGAGCCTACAGAAACAATTCGATTCCCTTCCATTGCTACTGCTTCACATATGCGATTTTGTTCATCAACCGTAATTACTTCACCATTAAGAAACACGATGTCTGCCATTGCTAACCTCCTTTATACTAATCAGAAGTTTCTGAACTAGAGAATATTCAGTTTTTTTAAGCGGAAATATATCCGACTTTCGTCGGCTCTTACAACAATTAATTTAATTTCTACCTTTTATTAGAACTTTTTATATTAAATACTTTTTAATCTATTGATAATAGAATTTTATAGCTCAAAATCATTTTTGTACAATTTCTTCAAGTAATGTGGAATATCCCATTTACACGGTAGACCTTTCGGAAATGTAACAAACATATGAGGCTTTACTAAATGAATCTCCTCTCCCACTGTAAGATGTAACTCTCCTTCTAAAAAATAACAGGATTCCTGTACAGGAAATTCTCCATCTGTAATACTTGGGCCACTTTCCCATTCCTCCCATTCATGAATACCTAGTTTTTTTGCTTCATCCCAATCCATTTGCTTAATAATAAAACCTTTCATCTTCTAATTCCCCCTTTTATTATCTGATTGCATCAAGCACTCTGTAATAGCTATTAGCTAGATTTACTAACATCGATTTTTGACCTCCAAAAGGAAAAGCCCGAAGTGGAATACTTTCAAAACGGCGACTGACTCTTTCTTCACCTACGATCCACTGTGCCAGAAGTTGCCCCATCAATGTTGCAAGGGATGCCCCGTGTCCACAATATCCAGTTGCATAATAGCTCCCATCCTTCATCTTTCCGATTACAGGGAACATGTCCATGGTTACTCCAATCAATCCACCCCAACGATATTCAATCTTCTTACCAGCTAGTTGTGGGAAGACAGTGAGGATCTTTTCGTGGAGCTCCTTATAATACTTTTCAGCTCCAGTATGCCTCATACCAGAACCCCCATAGACGATTCGACCGTCTGGTGATAGCCTGAAATAGTTAATTAAATTACTTGTGTCAAACACCATCCGGTTGTTCGGGATAAGGCTTTTGGCTAAACTCTCATCCAAGCGCTCGGTTGCCACGATATAACTAGCAACAGGAATAACAGCCCGATCTAATTCCTTTGTTAAAGAGGTCGAATAGCCGTCAGTCGCAACGATGATTTCCTTCGCAACGACTTTCCCACGTTCCGTTAAAACGTTTACATTTCCACCCATGTGTTGGATGGAGAGTGCCTTTGACTTTTCAAAAATTTGTGTACCTAATGCTTCGGCTGCATCCGCCAACCCTAAGGCATAATTTAAAGGATTAAAAGAATAAGCGTGTGGATCCATCAGACCACTAGTAAAATAGGAAGAATCGATTTCTTGCTTAAGTTCCTCCCCCTCTAAATACTTCGTGTTAGAATCAAAGTATTTGTTTAATGTCTCCTGTTCTTCTTTCAGCAATGACTTGTATCTGTTTTTCTCCGATAGGAGTAAGTAGCCTCCATGCTCTAAAGAGCAATCAATCTGGTGAAGCTCAACGATAGCTTTGACAAGCTCCATCCCATCAAGGGCAATTTGGTTCAATTGCTTTGCTTCTTCCATCCCATATTTCTTTGTCAGCTCACCCATTGTTGGCTTGTATCCTGGTAGAATCATCCCACCGTTTCGTCCACTTGCTCCCCAACCTACCGTTTCTTTCTCAACAATGATTGTTCTTAGTCCTTTTTTCTGTAGATGGTAGGCCGCTGAAAGCCCTGTAAAACCTGCGCCGATAATCACAACATCAGTATGGTGCTCTCCAACTAAGAAAGGTCTGTCCTTGCGTGAATTTGCTGTAGCTTCCCAAAGTGACAATGTATCCATTTCTCATATTCCTCTCTTATTATCGAAATTGTTGTATAATAAATATAGCAATACTATAAAACCTTTAGATAACCTAATGGCAACCCATTAATTATCCGATAATTCAAAAAAACCATCGGGTATACCCGATGGTTTTTGCAAAAAGAATGGGGACGATTCAATGAAAATAAGTATGTTTGCAAAAAAATTCGACGTTACGGTTAATACGATCCGTCATTACATAGAGATTGGCCTCGTTATTCCTATCAAAAAAGATACACAGTTCGAATTTGACCAAACATGCATCGATGATATGAACTTCATTCAGGAATTAAAGCAATATCGCTTCACCTTACAAGAAATCCATAGGATTCTATCCTTCAAACGAATTACATTATTAACAGAAATGGAAGATATCCATTATTACATTCAAACACTTCTTGAAAAGAAGCATCAGCTTATCCAGGAGAGTAAGCAGATTCTTCAATCAACCCGTTTGATCGATGAAAAAGTTGATAAACTGAGTAAAGTATCAGTAAGCAAAAATGAAACAGGTGTACCACTATTATTTGTTTCTCGTTTTTATTGCCCAGACTGCCAAGAGATTTTGCAAGTGAAGGATGCCCAAATGCAGGGAGAATATTTGTTTATCGGAAGAATAGTCTGTAGTTGTGGGTACGAAGCAAGAATCGAGGATGGAATAATCATAACACCTACCAATCACTTAACCCCTCATAACGAATATCACATCTATGATCACAGATTGTTTCATGAAATGACGCCAGAGTTAATCAGCGTTTTAGAAAAGGGTAGCTTATGGATGTACAAAAGAATGAAAAAAAGAGATCTAACAAATCGTGTAGTGATCCATACAAACACAGATAGTTTTGTCTTTTCTCCAAAATTTCTTGCCTCCGTACAGCCTAACATGATTTATATTTTTACAGGAAACAACTTAGAGATGCTCCGCAAATTAAAAGCAAAAATACATCATATCAACCCTAATATTCCTGTTTTGTACATGGTAAACAGTGATTTAAGACTACCATTAAAGCATCACTCTATCGATTGTGTCATTGATAATTTATCATTTAATGAATTCTCATTATTCAATGCATCGTTTGCATTGGAAAAATTACTACCATACTTAAAGCATGACAGTTTTATTGTTGGAAACAATTCTTACTACGGGAATTATAACCGCTCGCTTACAAACATGACCAACTTCTTTCCTAACTCGCATCCGAACAATCTCCATCAAGGTTTTTTGGAAGATAAATTGAAAGAAAACGGGTTTAAAGTAACGGAGAAAGAATACATCGGATATATTACCAATACTGGTAATTATGTCGAGTTTCACGTAGAAAATGAAAAAATGCACTTCTCCGCTTATCTCGCATCATACAACCCGACTTCTTAGTCTTACGTCAGGAATAAGAGTTGGAGCTAAACGTAAATTCACTTGATTAAAGTATTCAGCAAGTGTCGAGTCTATTATTTCTTATCCAATAAAAAATCCCTCTACTAATCAGGAGAGGGATTTTCGATATTCACAAATTGACCTAATAAGAACTGAGATACGATTTTTTTATCTTTGAAATCTAACAGTATGAAATTACATCAAACCAGACTTTACTTCTTTCCCAGTAGCTGTGTTCCTTTTTACTAGTTTAACCAATATTATAGCTCCGACTGAAATTATGAGACAAACTGAA
>JAEWIG010000067.1 GCA_023387295.1 Bacillota bacterium
CATCTAAAATGAGCAAATCTGGTGCTTGAATTAAGCTTTGCGCAAGTGCTACCCGTTTCTTTTGCCCGCCAGAAAGATGCCCGATTTTCTTATTAAAGTCCTCAATGCCCAGCTTTGTTAATATCGACTTCGCGTTGGTACTAGCTTCCCAAGCATTTAAGGCATCCATTTTCTTTTGTTGCTCGAATAATTTTTCTTGGATCGATTCGTCATTTGGTGCTTGATTTAAATCAAGCAGTGTTTGTTCATATTCACGAAGTAGCACTAGCACTGGTGCATCACCTGCAAATACTTGTGCTAAAACAGACAATTCAGCATTTAATTCGGGCTCCTGAGAAGAATATGAAATTGTATAGTCTTTGGGGCAACTAATATCTCCTGAATCCGGAAGGTCAACACCCGCCACAATTTTCAGTAAAGAGGATTTTCCTGTTCCATTTACACCAATGAGACCAACACGGTCTTTTTCTGATATCGTAAATGAAATATCATTAAATAGCTCCTTTTCACCATATGTTTTTGTGACATTCTCAATTGAAATCATTTTCATTGCTGACCATTCCATTCGTTATAAAATTCTTCAAGAAACTTTTCCATAAACTGATGGCGTTCTTCGGCCATTTTCATTGCTGTTTCTGTATTTATTCTATCTTTCAGCTTTAATAGCTTTTCATAAAAGTGATGAACAGAAGATGATTTTCCTTTTCGATACTCTTCCTCTGTCATTTTATCTCTTATACTAATTTCCGGGTCATATAAGGCTTGACCTTTTTTACCTCCGAATGCAAATGTTCTTGCAATTCCAATCGCTCCGATAGCGTCTAGACGGTCTGCATCTTGTACAAATTCCGCCTCAAGACTCGGCAATTTAGCCCCATTCCCTCCCTTAAAGGAAATCGAGTCAATAATTTCAACTATTTGATTTCGAATCTGATTATCCAGCTGTAATTCATCAAGAAACTCGTTAAGCTTTCTTTCACCAGCTTCCTTAGTTGAATTCAGTTTTTCATCAGGAATATCATGAAGGAGAGCCGCCATTTCTATAATGAAACGATCTCCTTTATTTTCTTTTTCCGCTATGTATAAGGCATTTTTAC
This sequence comes from Bacillota bacterium, assembly GCA_023387295.1. Lineage (GTDB taxonomy): Bacteria > Bacillota > Bacilli > Bacillales > Cytobacillaceae > Cytobacillus. The sequence goes on from JAEWIG010000067.1 coordinate 1,098, forward strand.
GTACGCGCTCAATATGATACCAATCATGGCCAGTACTGTCATGTAAAAGCGTCCTTTTTACAAAGTCCTCCGCCATCTTAATCTTTTCATTTAACATTTAGAGATTCCACCTTTATATAACAATCAAACTCACTTTAGCTTTTTACTAAATAAAGTTATAACCATTTTAACACGAAGGACGCTTTTCTGAAAAAATAGTTACTCTAAGCCTTTAAACCAACTAATTCCTAATGTATTTTCACCTGCATGAACACCTATTGCAGCTCCAAGTGGATAAATGCTAAATGTAATCTCGGGAAAATCTTCAGTAAGCTCTTCCTTCCACTTCAGTGCCTCTTCATCATGTAGTCCAAATAAAATATATACTTCTTTTACCGGCTTGCTCTCATGAGTTTCTTTTAGGAGTTTAACAATTTTGTCCTTAGCTTTACGTTCACTTCGCGTTTTTTCTTTAATTAACAGAGCGCCGTCTACAATGGAGATAATGGGCTTTACACTCATCATACTCCCAAGAAAAAATTGCAATCCTGTTAAGCGGCCACTTCGATGAAGCTGCTCTAGACTCCCGATTAAGACATATGTTTCATTTGTATCTCGCAGTTGGTCAAGCTCATCTTTAACTTCATCTGGATTTAACCCGGAATCTGCCCACTCTATCCCTTTTTTCACTAAACGCGTTAAAGGATATGTTAGTATTTTAGAATCAATAGTAATGACTCGAATGTTTACCATTTGTGCTGCCTGTTCACTTGAGGATACCGTGCCACTTAGCTTACTTGAAACAAGAACTGCAATGATTAGATCATATTTATCTTGTAAACTCTCATAAAGATTTCGGAATGCCCCAATGGAAGGCTGTGACGTTTTTGGTGGATTTTTCAGTACCTTTAATCGATCATATAATTCATTTGGGCTTAGATCGACACCATCGGTAAATTCCTTTTCATCTAGCAAAATTGTTATCGGAATACTATATACATCTGGATGATTTAAAAGGTAATCATCAAAAAACGCTGTACTATCTGTTACCCAAGCTATTTTAGTCAACAGCCCCTACCTTCTTTCTAAATGATTTCGATTAGAGATTTTTTCATTATTTATTATTTGAAACTCAATCAGTTGGAGACTAAACAGCCCATTAATCCCCGATAAAAATATAGCCAGATGCTGGCTTTAACTTTAAAGAAACGGTTTTATTTTAGGAAAAACCTTCAGAGCTGTTTTATAAAATACATCCTCATAATGCTGTTCAGGAATTAGGTTTTTAATAAACTGAATATATGGTCCAACCGGAACAAGTGGCCAATCAGAGCCAAACAATAGCTTATCATAGGAATCAGCAAACTCAAGTGCATGTCTTAAATGGTCTAAAAACCTGCCTTCACTAAACTTTGTTAGTTCTTTTTCGGTGCCAACAATTAATCCTGATAAATCGGCATATACATTCGAGTTTTTATAAATAATTTCTGCACCCGTTAATGTCCATGGATCTCCGAAATGAGCCATCATGAATGTCACTTTACGATATTTAACTGCAACCTCATCGATCGTTAATGGATGTGAATATTTTAAAAGACCTCTTTCTGAATAAGTGTCCCCAGTATGAAACACAACTGGCAATTGATATTTTTCGGCCAATTTATAAATAGGTTCATATACTTCATCATACGCATAAAATGGGTAATAACCTAAATAAATCTTTATACCTACTACATTCGGTTTTTGAAGCTCTAATTCTAGCGTTTCAATTGAATCTTGACTTAGATCATATGGATTTATGCCTGGACAATATACAATTTGTTCAGGAATGGGACTTGCTAAATCCAGTCCCATCGGAGTAACTGTTTCATTATCTGGAAAACCTATTTTATTTGTTTCAGTGAGTCCCATTGCAATACTTAGAACCACATTCGCTTCATGAAACTCCTTCATGTACCCCTCTAATGAATAATCAACGAACGAAAGTTGCTTGGCTGTATGATGAAAGGATTGAATGTTAGAAAAATGAATATGAGCGTCTATTATTTTCATAGCTCCTCCTTTTTAAAACATTATATGCCGAAGATTTGCGACAACGGCAGCAGCTAATATTCTTCTATATCGTATTAGCTGTTCACTTTAATGTAAAGATAGTTTTGAATTTTTGCGTAATTTTTATTATTGATAAAAAAAACCTTGCCAGTGTAGAAATTGGCAAGGTTTTTCATTTAGATGATTTCGCTTATTTTTTTAATTCCTAGTAACATATAATCCACCATCGCAGTTATATCATCCATTTGGTCCTCATATATTAATCGATTAAACAAAATATTAATCTCATTCCTAACAGAGGTTTGTTCAGAAATAGGATTGATCATGACCAGCTGATTAATTGTCCTTTCGCTACCCCAAATATCTTCAAGAGTCGTTTGGATTTTATGGAAAATCTCTCTCTGTTCTTGATGAATAACTGTATATCTAACCGTTACTTTGCAGCCTGCTAGCTTTTCTGATTGAGCAATTGGTAATAACTCCGCAGCTAAATTAGCCAAACCAGCCTCCATAAATAATGTGCAGCTAACATTTGTAGCATTATTAGATTGGTCAGTAAAGGTAATATCATATGTCCTTGATAACTTAGCAGAATTAAACAAGTCATTTCTGTCCTGAATACGAATCTCTCCACTCAAATCACGATCGTAGAGCTCACCTTCAATGACAACCTTCATATTTTCAAATGCAGTTGGATCAAACATGACAATGCAACCTACTAGAATAATCCAACGGCATTTCCGTTTTCATCAACATCCATTTTTAAAGCTGCTGGAGCTTTCGGTAGGCCTGGCATTGTCATGACATCACCTGTTAACGCGACAATAAAACCAGCTCCGATGGATGGCTTAAGCTCTCTAATCGCCACAGTGAAGCCTGTCGGACGACCAAGCTTTGTTGGATCATCTGATAAGGAATACTGTGTTTTGGCCATACAAATTGGTAAGTGACCCCATCCAAATTGTTCAAAATCCTGCAGCTGTTTTTTTGCTTTGGAAGAAAACTCAACCTTATCAGCACCATACACTTTTTGAGCAATTGTTAATATTTTGCTTTCTAGGGAATCGGATAAATCATATAGCGGCTGGAAGTTTGATTCCTGCTTTTCAATTACTTCCATTAATTTATTCGCTAAATCCTCTCCGCCTGCTCCACCTTTTTCCCAAACCTCTGTCAAAGAAACAGGTATATTTTCTTGACTACAAAGATCCATTAAAGTATTTACTTCTTGATCTGTATCTGAAACAAAACGGTTTACAGCAACAACTATTGGCAAGCCGAAACTTTCAATCGTGTCAATATGTTTTTGTAAGTTAGCAAAGCCCTTTGTTAAGGCTTGTACATCTTCTTTACCTAACTCATTTTTTGGAACGCCACCATGCATTTTCAGTGCCCTAATCGTCGCAACAATAACAACTGCCTCTGGTTTAATTCCAGCACTTCTTGCTTTAATATGTAAAAACTTCTCCGCTCCTAAATCAGCTCCAAAGCCACCTTCTGTTACAACGAAATCCGCAAGCTTAGATGCTGCATTTGTGGCAATTACGCTATTACAGCCATGGGCAATATTCGCGAATGGTCCACCATGAATAAAGGCAGGTGTATGCTCAATCGTTTGCACTAGGTTGGGTTTTACTGCCTCTTTTAGCAGCATTGTAAGAGCGCCTTCGACACCTAAATCTGCAACCGTAACTGGCTCCTTGTCAATATTGTAAGCAACAACCATTTTCCCTAATCTTTGTTTCAGGTTTTGTAAATCTGTTGCTAAACATAATACAGCCATAATTTCTGAAGCTACCGTGATATCAAAGCCATCTTCCCTTGGTACTCCTTGAACCGGTCCACCCAATCCAATAATTACCTTTCTGAGTGCACGGTCATTAATATCTAAAGCTCGTTTCCATACAATTCTTCGCTGATCAATACGAAGTTGATTTCCTTGCTGTAGGTGATTATCAATGAACGCCGCAAGTGCATTATTTGCTGTCGTAATGGCGTGTAAATCTCCTGTGAAGTGTAAGTTAATATCCTCCATCGGGAGAACTTGAGAATAACCTCCTCCTGTAGCTCCACCCTTTACTCCCATCGTTGGACCTAGTGAGGGCTCACGCATGGCAATAATCGCCTTTTTGCCAATTCGAGTTAATGCATCCCCTAGACCAACTGTAACGGTCGACTTCCCTTCTCCAGCAGGCGTAGGATTTATGGAAGTAACTAATATAATTTTCCCACTATTTTTTGTTTCTAATTTTTTCAATGCGTCGGTAGATAATTTCGCTTTATATTTTCCGAATAATTCAAGATCATCCTCATGAAGGCCAATTTTTTCTGCGATGTCTACAATTGGTTTCATTGGTGATTGTTGAGCGATTTCAATGTCTGACTTATAAACAGGTTTTACATTCATTCTTAATCCCCCTAAGCATCCAATTTTGAAAACACTTACTCCATCCCCTATTGTACCATTCCTTTTTATTTTTAAAAATATGAAATATTAAATCATTGATACTACGATCAATCGTCATTATAATAGATTTAACTTTATTCAGTGAAATTCTAATTTTGTAAATAATGAATCAAATACTTACAGGGGATGATGACTTGCCAATTAAAATACCAAAGCTGCTTCCAGCTAGAGAAATCTTAGAGGAAGAAAATATTTTTGTGATGGATGAGGGTCGTGCTGAAACACAAGATATTCGGCCATTAAATATACTGATACTAAACTTAATGCCAGAAAAAGAAAAAACAGAAGCACAGCTACTTAGACTATTAGGAAATACACCGCTCCAAGTGAATATTTCCTTTTTAAAAATGGATACCCATGAATCAAAGAATACGAGCCAAATGCACTTAGACCAGTTTTACACTACTTTCACAAACATTAAACAGCGGAAATTTGATGGAATGATCATTACAGGAGCGCCTATTGAACTACTTCCTTTTGAAAAAGTTAATTATTGGGAGGAACTCACCGAAATCATGGATTGGACGAAGGAGAATGTTACTTCTACCCTCCATATTTGCTGGGGAGCACAAGCTGCATTATTCCACCATTTTGGCATTGGGAAATATGAGCTACCAAGTAAATGCTCGGGTGTCTTTAGCCATGAAGTTCATGACCGTTCAGTAAAATTATTAAGAGGCTTCGATGACCTTTTCCTTGCTCCTCACTCAAGATATACAGATGTGTATTTAGAGCAATTACAAAATAACGGTAAAATTAAATTACTTTCCTCATCCTCTGAAGCTGGACCATTTATTATGAGTGCGAATAACGGAAAGCAAATTATGATAACTGGACATCTAGAATATGAAGCAGATACGCTTGCAGAGGAATACAGGAGAGATACTGCAAAAGGATTAGATATACATGTTCCCGCGCATTATTTTCCAAATGATAACCCTGAAAAACAACCAATGAACAAATGGCGTTCCCACGCCCATTTACTGTTTTCTAATTGGCTCAACTACTATGTATATCAAGAAACACCATATGAGTGGGATTAATTGATCACTTGGAGTGCATTCATATATTAATGAATAAAGCCCGGCAAATGCCGAGCTTTATTTTTGTTCGGAGAAATATACTTCTTCAAATGGTTGCACAACGACAAAACCATTACCTGAAAACTTCATTTGAATGGACTCACCGCTACCCCTTCCGATGAATGTTTTTAAGGATACATCAGTCACGAATTCAGGCTCTAATGTTCCTGACCATGCTACAGTCGCATTAGGATCCGTATAAACCGGATTGTCCGGTGTCACAAGTAGTGTTAATGGTTCGTAATGAGAAGCGATAGCAACCATTCCCTTTCCTTCTAATCGAACATTAAAGAGCCCACCGCCCATCATTCCAGCTATTCTTCGCATCAATTTAATATCCCATTGAATGGAAGTCTCAAAAGCTAGTAAATCATTGCCATTTACAAACAGAGAATCCCCATCCAAATGTAAAATCGAAATTTTCTTTCCTTGGTCAGCAACATATAGTTTACCGTTCCCTGTTGCTTTCATTAAAGAAGTCCCTTCACCTGTTAAAGCTTTTTTAAACAACTTACCAAGCCCATGCTCGAAATACCTTCACGTTCAAATTTAATATTACCCCGATATGAAATCATCGCTCCAGCCTTTGCCCATATTTGATTCGTTAAGTTTATTTCGAGGATTCGCGGTGATTCAAGTTCAAATAATCCCTCACCTTTATCAAGCTGCTGCGTTTGCTTCACAAATTCTTCAATAGAATAACGGCTCATACTTCATTCATCCCTTCTTGCTTGTCATTTTCCAACATAAAAATCCACATAAACGAAAGCGCCTGTTTCAAATCCAAAGACAAAGAGCCAAGTGAGAGTTGGTTTGCTCCCCGCTTATACACGCCATAACTATCAATAGCACTCCAATTATTCTCCACTGCTAGCCTAGCAAACTCCCATGGCATCATCGTATTACTGATGACCTTTTCATTGTACAAGCGGCGATAGCTATTTATTCGCGGACCCGCAGTTGGTCCTAGAATTCCAACACAGGCATGCCCACCTGGTTTGACAACTCTTTTTAATTCCTTTAAAACCTTTAAAGGCTGCTCTGTCCATTCTAATGAATTGATTGCTATTACCGCATCAAATCGATCATTTGAAAAAGGTAATTCAGAAATATCACCCTTTTTGAATTGAGCGGTCGTATTAGAATTTATTTCTTTTGCTTTATGTATCATTTCCTCTGAAACATCTATTCCGGTTACTTCATATCCAATTTCCGCTAGTTTTAAAGAGCCGTATCCATCGCCACACCCTAGATCGCAAACAACACCACCTGCTTGGACATAATTTGCAAAGAATGGAACAATATCCTTTCTACTCCCGGTTTCCCACATTTCCGCACTTTTCAAATTCCAACTGCTGGATCTTTCATTCCATTGTTTTTCTGCCTCTTCCACCCAATTAAACTGATTCATTTTGATCCCTCACTTTTTCTTAATATTACCATATTTCGTTAAGACGAATTAGCATTTCCTAACATAGGGACCAAAATTGAGTAGGAGGGAGTAATTTTCTCCCGACCTCTCACACCACCGTACGTACGGGTCTCGTATACGGCGGTTCAATCCATTAAGTATCTACGCTCATAGATTAGCGACATATCTTTCAGTCCCCA
>JAEWIG010000069.1 GCA_023387295.1 Bacillota bacterium
ATAGAAAGGACACCATTGAAAGGAGCTTCTAAATGCTCAAGAAAAATCGTTTGCTCCTGCCATTTTTACTAATATTCTTTGTAATGGGCTGTAATCAAAACGAATCAAGCAACAATATGGATTATGAGAAAACAAAAAAAATGGTTGTTGATATTCTAAAAACAGATGAAGGAAAAAAAGCAATTAAAGAATTAATGACAGATGAAAAAATGAAAGAGCAGCTTGTCATGGATAATACCACTGTGACCGACACAATTGAAAAGACATTACTATCCGACAAAGGTCAGGATTTTTGGAAAAAATCCTTTGCCGACCCTAAGTTTGCTGAAAGCATTGCAAAAAGCATGCAAAAGGAAAATAAGCAGCTTCTTAAGGATCTAATGAAGGACCCTGAATACAAAGGAATGATGGTAGAGGTATTACAGGATCCTGAGCTAGAAAAAGAAGTAATGAAAATTTTAAAAAGTAAAAAATACAGCGAACATTTACAAACGGTCATTACAGATACATTTGAAAGCCCACTGTTCAAAGCGAAAATCCAAGATATTCTTCTTAAAGCAGCTGAAGAAGTGAAAACGGGTGAGACGGGTACAGAAGAAAAGAAAGGCAGTGAAGGTGGCGAACAAGGTGGAGGGGAACAAGGGGGCGGTTCCTAAGCCTCGAACAGCCACAACACTTTTGATAGTAAAAATAGAAATAAACAAAACCTCTTCTCATTTGTTTAAGAAGAGGTTTTGTTTATTCATTAGTTTCCTTCTATTGTACTAACAACCTTTTGGGCAATATCGCTATATATTCCGCCAAGCTTATGATCTTCCTTATACACGGAAGGAGCAAAATCTTCTTCATCCCAATCCGGCTGACCTAGTGGTAACTGGCCTAAAACTTTTGTATTCAATTCATCAGCTAGCTTTTCGCCGCCACCTTGTCCGAATACATATTCCTTCTCACCAGTTAATTTACTTTCGAAATACGCCATGTTTTCGATAACTCCCAGAATTTCGTGGTCCGTTTTTAACGCCATTGAACCTGCACGTGCTGCAACGAAAGCAGCAGTTGGGTGTGGAGTTGTAACGATAATTTCTTTACATGCTGGTAGCATAGTATGAAGATCTAACGCGACATCCCCAGTTCCTGGAGGAAGGTCGAGCAATAAATAGTCTAACTCGCCCCACTCTACTTCACCAAAGAAGCTATTTAGCATTTTTCCAAGCATTGGCCCTCTCCAAATGATCGGTGCATTATCTTCTACGAAAAAGCCCATTGAAATGACCTTTACTCCGAATCGCTCAACAGGAATGATTCTTTCTCCTCTTACGACCGGGCGAGCAGTAATGCCCATCATATCAGGAACACTGAATCCATAAATATCAGCATCAATTAACCCAACTTTTTTCCCTAATCTTGCTAAGGAAACGGCTAAGTTAACAGAAACCGTTGATTTTCCAACCCCGCCCTTACCACTCGCAATGGCAATGAACGTTGTTTTGCTATCAGGAGAAAGCAAGCCCTTATCTTCCTCACCAGCAGCTTGACGGTACTCTGCTAACACAGACTCTGGAAGCTCTGCAAAACGAATTCCAACCGTCGTTGCCCCTGCTTCTTTTAAAAGAGTCACGATTTGCGTTTGTAACTGTAGCTGTTCAGCCGTGCCTGTCTTCGCAATTAGTACTTTCACACTTACATGATTTTTTTCTTCTTTAATCTTTATTTCTTCGATCGCATTAAGCTCGCCTAATGGTTTATGTATGAATGGCTCCTGTAATCCACTTAAAGTTTCTCTTACTTTTTGCTCTGTTAACAAAATAAGCACCTACCTTATTGAATTCGTTTTCAAAACTAAGTATAGCACATTGACGATGTGCTACTGTTAATTCTATCACACCTAATTTTCGATACCAATTGTATAGCTTATATACATTAAAAATCTTCTTATTAATGACTGTCTTAAACATAGCTGTTGATTTCCGCTGAAAAAAAAGATGCCTCTTAAGCATCTTTCATTCCTCTTCAACTAGTTCTTTTTCGTTTGAAAAGTAGCGTAGAACACCATTATATATGGATGCAGCAACTTTTTCCTGATATCCATCTTTTTTTAAGGTTGCTCGCTCTGTAGGATTCGATAAAAATCCAATTTCAACTAAGGAACCAGGGATGTTTGCGTTTTTTAAAATATATACATTACTTATAACCTTGGCTCTTCGATTTGTATTTTCTAAATTTCTCCGAAGCTCATCTTGAATAAATTTCGCTGAACGTCCATTTTCATCGAGACGGGTAGAATAAAAGGTTTGAGCTCCGCTCCATCTCGAGGATGGAATCGCATTTAGATGAACACTGATAAAATACTCCGCCCCTGACGTATTAATCATTTCTAGCCTCTTTTTCAAATCTTCCGCTTTTCTTCGACTATATCCTCTCGTACCATCGGGAGCCAAATCTCGATCGTCTTCCCTTGTCATAATAACGAGGGCTCCTTGCTGCTGCAAATAATCACGTACCTTCAATGAAACATTAAGGGCAATCTCCTTCTCAAGAGCATCTTTATCACCTGCTCCACCATCTGGACCACCGTGACCTGGGTCAATCAAAATGATTTTTCCGGTTAAAGGCAAGTTCCACGATTCCCACGAATCATCATCAGTAAAATCATATTGTAATATTAAAAATAGGACAATAAGTCCAACGGCAAATGCTCCAATTCTAAACTTCCTGTTCATCCCGTTCGTCAATCCTCCCGCTCATCAGAAAAGCGCAAGCGCCTTGCTCTTTTTAAACTATATGGGACGAACTGGAGTTATAGAACTATGAAAAGTATAAGTCAAATAGCTTGATTATCTATTTAATGCAGTCTCAGTCGATGCCTTCGCTCTCCATTTTGAAAGCCTTCCATCCACCAGCTTGATACATACTCCTCGCATAAATAATATAGTGATTCACTTCTCGCTCCTTCTTCACCATTACTCCAATATAAGAAAAAATGATAAAGGGTATCCACTAAATGCCGTTCTTCATTACTACATCGATTTCTAACATCTTCTATTGACTCACCATAAAGACCAAAGCGGCTAAAGTGAGCGCCTAATAAATAGGCTTCAATCGCAACATCATAACATGCTTCTTCAATCCCAACATTCATTAGCAACCCTTGAACGAGTCTTGAAGAACCAAAATAATGCCTAACCCTCTCTTTTAATACTTTTATCGATATATCCCGTAGAACAGATTTTTCATATTTAATTTGCTTATCTCTTTTCTTTTCAGCAAAGGTTGTAATTACATTCATTGCATTTCACCTCTTGTAGGATAGTCTATATCTTCCCGAAGAGAGAAATACATAAAAACATCTGCATTTGATTGGCAATTTTTCAATTATTATTTAAAGCAATTGCTTGTTCTAAAACTTTATCACCTTGTAACATTCCATAGGCCATCGGATTGATAACATCAACTTTAATCCCTTTCGGCTCTATTTGTTCTCTAATTTTCTTTTCCAAATAGCGTACTTGTGGCCCAATTAGGACAACATCAAGATTTTCTAAATTATTTTTTAGCTGAGCTTCCCCAACTGCAATTATTTCGACGTCTAGACTACGTTCTTCAGCAGCTGCCACCATTTTCCTCACGAGGATAGATGTAGACATTCCTGCAGAACAAACAAGGACTATTTTCATTTCACACGCTCCTCAATCAATTTCATTTTTTCATACATATAAATCATTTCATTTGCTAAATCCTTAACTGTCATTGCTGTCATTAAGTGGTCTTGCGCATGAACGAGTATGACTGTTACATCATTCTTTTTACCCCTTGCTTCAGCTTGTATGAGCTTGGTTTGAAATCGATGCGCCTCGATGAATTCCTTCTCTGCTTCTTCCATCTTATTACGTGCTTCGGTAAATTTATAGTCTTTTGCTAAGGATATTGCCCCCATCGCATGTGAACGCGCATTTCCAGCATGAAGGATTATCTTAAATGATAGCATTTGAGTCTCTTCGATCGTCTCCATATAAAAATTAGCTCCCTTTCATCCATTATGTAGTTAAATGTCTTTTGGATTGTCTCCCACCATTACATTCTCCTTTGAACTAGAAGTCTTCAAATTAAAGGTACGTGCCCCGATGGCTACAAAAGGGATATAGATGATGGTTGCGACTGCAAGGTTGAAGATTTGTAAGACAATTCCTCTCCAGCTCCCACCCGTAACTAAGTAGCCACTTAAAATCGGAGGCGTAGACCAAGGAACCATTGCAACTGTTCTAGGTACAAGCCCTATGGCAAGTGCGAAATATGAAATTAAAGTCAATATTACAGGTACAAAAATAAATGGTATTAATATGGCTGGATTTAAGACAATTGGCAAACCGAAAATGACGGGTTCGTTAATATTGAACAATCCTGCTGGTGCAGCTAATTTAGTTATCTCACGATATGGGTGTTTTTGCGCTTTCCTTATTACAATAAATATTGCAATGAAGAGTGCAATCGTTGTTCCAGCACCACCCATATATACAAATGTGTCAAGGAAAGGCTTTGTTACAATATAGGGTACATCAAAGGCAGACATCCCACCTTTGAAGAGACTTGAATTCTTCTCAAGTAACGGTAAGTAAAGCGGTTCAATAACCGCCCCTATAATATTTGAACCATGCAAACCAAAGAACCATAATAAGTGCGTAAGGAACGCAATAATTAGCGCGGCTGGTAAAGTATTGCCGAGTCCTTGCAAGGGTTCTTGAATAGCGTTGAAGATTATTTCAAAAATACTTGTTTCAGCAAAAACAGCCATGAAGGCTTGGAAGAGGCCAATTAGAAATAAAATAATCATTCCTGGAATAAGTGCAGTAAAGGATCTCGCTACTCCATCTGGAACACCTTCAGGCATTTTGATCGTCAGTCTCGTCTGTAGTAAAACTCTAAACAATTCTGTTACAAGTAAAGAGAGGATAAGAGCAATAAAGAGTCCTCGCGCACCTAACCAAGCAAAATCTAATCCCCCATCCGGTGTAACTGGCACAAGGATTATGTATGATGCAGCAGAAATTAATCCGGCAGATAAACCATCGATTTCATATGATCTTGCTAAATTATACGCAACTGAAAACGCAATTAATAACCCAATAATCGCAAAGGTGCCACTCCAGATACTTCCTCCAACCGTTTGCCAATTACCTTCTCCGAAAATATTATTTAGTACATCAACAAGCTTAAATTTACCTAAAGGGGGAAAGTTACTAAACAGAACAGCAAGTGAACCAATTATGATTAATGGCATGATCGCCACAAATCCATCACGAATAGCAACAAGGTGACGTTGAGCTCCAATGCGTCCAGCAATTTCAATAAATTTTTGCATAAACTTATTATTCATTCTAATCCCCCTACGAACTAAATTGTGGTAAGTAGAATTTATGTGCTTCTAAAAGCTCATTAAGCAAAATTTTACTGCGCTTCTCATCTGCAATTAAAGGATTCATGACGAAAGCTGTATACGCATCGTTGTAATCACCGGATATCGCCGCACGAATGACTTGTTCCTCAAATGCCTTCATTTGATAAATAACTCCCTTTATAGAAGGGGGCAAAGCTCCGACTGCAAGTGGTATTGGACCATTCTTTGTTATCAAACAATTGACTTCAACAACCGAATCATGAGGAAGTTCAGGAATCGCTCCCTGATTCAATGTATTAACGGTTTGTACATCTCCTTTGTTATTAAAAATGGAGTCCATCAAGCTGCATGCAGTATCACTATAAAAGGCTCCTCCCCTTTTTTCTAATTCCTTCGGCTTTTCACATAACGCTGGATTTCGATATATCTGAAAAAGAGTCTCTTCTAGTTTTTGAACGATCTCTGCTCGTGTTCCATTCTCCTTAAATGCTTTCATATCCTGCTCAAGAATATCTCTCGTTTGAAAATAATATTGATGGTATGGATTTGGCAAAAGTCTCAAAGATTCAATAAAAGTTTTTGACCAGCCAAGGTTTACTATATTAGCTGGCGAATAATCTAAACCCTCTGCTAATTTATTGAGAACTTCTTCTGTTTGATCCATTCCATTGACATACACTTTTTTACCAAATACAAAATGATTCATACCGACGAATTCAATCTGGACAGCTTCTGGAGGAACCCCCAATATTTCAGCTGTAGAATATCGCATATTGAACGGAATATTACAAACACCGATTACTTTTCTATGTGGTGAATGTTTTATTACCGCTTCTGTCACGATTCCAGCTGGATTTGTAAAATTTATAATCCACGCATTTGGACAAATTTCGTGAACTTCCTCTGCAAGTTCTATTAGGACTGGTATCGTTCGAAACGCTTTAAATATTCCCCCTGCCCCGTTTGTTTCTTGACCAATAAAACCATGCTTTAATGGGATTCGTTCATCCTTTGCACGAGCTTCTAAACCGCCTACACGAATTTGAGTAGAAACAAAGTCAGCATTTTGAAGGGCTTGCTTTCGATCCAAGGTCCATGTTAAATCAATTGATTTTCCGGCACTTTTAATCATTCTCCGTGCTAAGTTGCCGATAATCTCCAGTTTTTGTTTTCCTTCTTGAATATCAACTAAAATAATATCGCTTATCGGGAAAGAATCATGTCGACGAATAATCCCTTCAATAATCTCTGGTGTATAGCTAGATCCTCCACCTATTATGACTAACTTGATTCTCATCTCTCCCCGACTCCTTGCTTCAAAATGTAAGCGATTTGATAAATTATAGATATATTCTGATTATTAAATAAATGTATCATACAATGTAAACTATATCTATACATTCATTTTACACAACCTGAATTGTTATTACATTTATAATATTGTTATTATTTATCCTATCTTGTACACTTTACTTATAAAATCCTTTAAGGAGTTTAATCATGGAGAAAAATCAGTCGCTGCATGCCTTTATTAAAGAAGAACTTCTGAATCGCATTAAGTCGAAGAAATATAATTCAGGGGATCAAATCCCCACCGAACTAGAGCTCTGTAAAGATTTCGATGTAAGCCGAACAACGGTTAGAACCGCTTTAAACCAACTTACGATGGAAGGCTACTTAGTCCGCCACCAAGGAAGAGGAACGTATGTGGCTGATTCGAAAGTAAGCCAAACCCTTTCTCATACGGTTAATCGTTACAGTGACCAAGTAGCTACTCAAGGGAAGAAAGCAGATATTATATTAATTGATATTACAGTCATTCCCGCAAACGACTTTTTACAGGAATCATTAGAGGTTGCTATTAACGCTCCAATTCAACGAATTGAAAGAGTCCGAAAAGCTAATGATGAGCCAACACAATATGAAATTGCCTTCATACCGTGGGATATCGCACCTGGAATTACGAAAACACATGCCGAAACATCCTTGTATTCCTCATTAAAAAATGACTTTGATATTCAGATCGCGAAAACAACGGAACATATAGAAATTACACTTGCCGATGAACGTTCATGCAAATACTTGCAATGTGAACCTGATCTACCTTGCTTTTTTATCGAGACCATTGCTGAAGATGAGACAGGTAGAAAAGTTGAATACTCTCGCTCCTACTTCCGCGGAGACAAAACAAATTTTATGATTGAACGAAATTATCCAATAGGAGAATAAATGTATTAATTAAAGAGGGCTATTGGGGGGTTTTAAATGAAAGTGCTATTTAATGCAGATGACTTCGGCTTAACAAAAGGGGTTACAGACGGCATTATGAAAGCTCATTTAGAGGGCGTTGTTAGCTCAACAACAATGATGATGAATGGAATGTCCGTTGATTATGCTGTTGACCAAGCAAAGCAAAATCCTTCTTTAAACGTAGGCATTCATCTCGTACTAACATGGGGAAAACCAGTCGCGGGCAATGTATCTGACTTAATAAGGTCTGATGGTACATTTAAATTCAATAGTACATTCCAAATGATGAAAGCTCCTAACCTCAAGCAAGTAGAGAAAGAATGGGAAGCCCAAATCCAAGCCTTTTTACATACAGGGCTTCCACTCCATCATATTGATAGCCATCATCATGTTCATGGCTGGGAACCGCTCAAAGAAATCGTCATTAAATTAGCCAATAAATATGCTGTCCCCGTTCGTTATGTAGATTCTCTGAAGGATCACCCAGAGATCCTATTAACTGAGACCCTATGGCTAGATTTTTATCATGATGGCGTTGATGATCAGATATTTGAAAAGCTAAGCAAGTTATCTTTCGCTTCTGTTGAAGTTATGACACACCCCGCTATCATTGACGATGACCTAAGGAAGATTAGTTCTTATGTTGAGAAGCGAACAGAGGAACTTAACATCCTATGTTCGTTAGAAGTACCAAATTGGGTTGGTTAGAGAATCTAGCTTTTAAGAATAAATGCTAAGGGTAAATAAAGCTACCTAACAGATAGATAGCTTTATTTTTTTATGTCTATTCTTTCCTGATTCTGCGAAGTCCAAAAACACTGATCACAATGGCTAAAACAATGAATAATAACAACGGTAGGATATTCGTAAATACAAGTATTTCTTCACGTAAATTTAAATAACCCCATGTCGCAGGGAATATTTTCCCAATATTTTGTAATGCATTCGGTAGCATGTCAGACGGAAACATAATGCCCGATAACATGATGGAAGGCAGGAAAATAAACTGAGAAATCATTGTCAGCTTGGATACGCTATTCACAAACAGTCCCAATATGGTACCTACAGAAAGGGAAGTAACAATAAAGATGATAAGTGATATAAAATAGGTCACAAGGTTATTTGGAATAACAGCATCAAAGACAAGTGGGGCAATAAAAAAGATAACTAGACTCATGATCAACAAATGAATAAAGCCCGAAATTAAGTTTGTGACGACTGATGTCCAAAGAGGGATACCATTAACGATATATATTTTTTTCATTTCACTGCTGTACAACTCTACTAATGGGATGGGAGAGCCCAAAAAAGCTCCCATCGTGACACCAAATATCGTCATCGATTGGATTAAAGTCTTATAAGCGTTTGGATCAATCGAAGTAAACATACCTCCCATAAATCCAAAGAACACAAGGGGAACTACATAATAGGTCATAAATATTTCTTTATTTCGGATATCTAGCTTCCATTGCAAACCAATACTATATAAAAAGGCCCCCATTTATCTTCCCTCCCTTGCTATATCGATAAACCGTTGCTCTATAGTGGTGTTTTCGATTTTAATATCTCGAATAGGATTAGATTGTTTTTTCGCTAATGAGGCTAATTCAAGTAAGCAGTCCTCTAGGCTGTCCGTTTCAAAAACAGAATAACCCCTCTCCTCGTTTTTGTATATGCAGTAAACAAGCTGAGTCATTTCAAGCGGCTCAGAAAATCTAATTTGAATTCTATGAACTCCTTGCATATGCTCAGTCAGTTCATTAGCCGTCCCGATAAAAGCAATTTCACCATCTTTTAAAATCGCTATTCTATCGCAAAGCTCTTCGACCTCTGCCATGTCATGGCTTGCCATAATAATCGTTTTTCCCTGACTTTTCATTAATCGTATCTCATCATGGAGTGTGACCCTACCCTCAACATCAAGTCCTGCTGTCGGCTCATCCAAAAAGACAATATCTGGGTTTCCTATCATGGCTAAAACAAGATGTAAGCGTCGTTTTTGTCCCGTTGAAAGCTCACCATGTCGCTTATTTTTGAGTTGGGCAACCCCAAGTCTTTCAAGGTATTTCATGTCAATTGCAACGCCGTTCCATTTTGAAAAAAGCCGGATTGCTTCCATAACCTTAATATTTTTCGTTAATGAGGAAGATTGTAACTGCACACCAACCTTGCCTTGAATCTTTATGATGCCAGTATCATAGCTTCGAATACCTTCTAAACATTCAAGTGCAGTTGTTTTTCCTGCACCGTTTGTTCCGAGGAGCGCAAAGACTTCACCCTTTTCCACTGAAAAAGAAATTCCCTTTAGCACATGATTTTGACCATAACTTTTTTGTAAGTTTTCCACATGAATGACTGTATTCAACGACAATCCCTCCATTTTGAGAATAGATTTTTCACTTCTCACAAAATGACTATTCGTATCTATCAAGAGTACATAATCATATAGCTAGAGATTATTACTTCATCCTTCTATTCCTAAATTTCGACAGAAACCCTCACAAATCCTTCCAAAATTAAACCAATTGCATTTTAGCATGAAATTGAGTAGGAGGGAGTAATTTTCTCCCGACCTCTCACACCACCGTACGTACGGGTCTCGTATACGGCGGTTCAATCCATTAAGTATCTACGCTCATAGATTAGCGACATATCTTTCAGTCCCCA
>JAEWIG010000077.1 GCA_023387295.1 Bacillota bacterium
ATTTCAGTTATCTCTTCAATTTGATTATGTGTTAACCTTGGAACGTCAGGATATTTAGGAATTCCCACAATACACCTTCCATTTATTGTATTATTTATTGACCTAACTTACTTCATTAGTTTAATAACAAACTCATTTCAATATTACCATGATTTCCAAATTAGAAGACATAAAAAAACACCTCCTATAAGGTGTTGCTACTGCACGTTATCAGCCAAATGCGACTCAAGTATTTTTCTTTATACATAAAGCGAAACTTCAATCAGTGGGGGTTTTTCCTTATCCCCCACTGGTTCTTAGTCACATATAACCTGATTGACTTTTCTAAGGGCTGAAGCCCTTAGAAAACCTTATTTCACTAATCGGGCCTATTCGGTCTGTTAATCTCCCACATAGAATTTTCATATTACTCAAATTCTAAAAGCGGAGTCTTGCAGCCCGTTAATCTGCTATAAATTTATAAGTTAATACTCAACATCTCATGAGTTGCCTTTTTGTATTTTTTATAAGTTTAAAAAACGAAAATTTTCTATCATTTCATTAATAATGATTAAGGACTTTTTTTACAAGGTATGTATATCCTCTTAATATTGAATGAATGTATAAATTATCCTATATTGTAAATATATAAATATTCGGAAGTGGTATATAATTATGAAAAAAACTTTTGCTCTTATTCTATCTTTAACGCTATTGATTGGCTTTTCAGCAACCCCTGAAGTAAGTGCTAAGACAACAGTGAAGGCATATAAAAATTGTAAAGAGTTGAATGCAAACTATAAAGGTGGAGTTGCGCGTTCTGCTTCAGCAAAAAACAGAGGGGGAAAAACAAAGTTTAAACCTTTTGTATCTAAAGAACTCTATGATGCCAATAAAAAGCTTGATAGAGATAAAGATGAGATTGCTTGTGAGAGATAATTATCAATAAAACTAAAAAAGAGATGTCCAACTTTTCGATAAAGCATCGATTATTAAGGACATCTCATTTTTCTTTTAAATTCGATATAAATTTGGTTCAAACAAGCTTTATTTCAATTCAATTTTTACTCTTACTTGCTCGGTCATTTCAATTTGCGCTCGCTCATACTGATATTTGCATGATTTTCAAATTATATGCACGATCATTCTGGTATTTGCACGATTTCCGGATTATATGCACGATCATTCTGATATTTGCACGATTCCAGGATTATATGCACGATCATTCTGATATTTGCACAGTTCTCAAATTATATGCACGATCACCTATTTACCAAAAAAAGCTGAGCCAAAAGACGTCCTTAACGCCTTTGACTCAGCTTTTTAAACGAATTAATTGTACTTAACTAAGAAATACTTCTTCTTCCCACGACGAACAATTGTGAATTGATTTTCGATTTTATCTTTGTCAGATAGAATATAATCTGTCTCTGTTACACGGTCGCCATTGATGGATACCGCTCCATTGGCAACATCTTCACGTGCCTGACGCTTAGAAGGGCAGATTTTCGCCTCGACTAGTAAATCAACTAAGCCGATTTCTTCGCCAGTCTTATGCTCGTATGAAGGTACATCTTTAAAGCCTTGTTTAATTTCTGCTGCAGTAAGATTTTTAACATCGCCACTGAAAAGAGCAGCTGAAATTTTGATTGCTTGATTTAATGCTTCTTCTCCATGAATCATGCGAGTCATTTCTTCTGCAAGCGCCTTTTGAGCCTTACGTAAGTGAGCTTCTTCTGCAATTGATTTTTCTAAAGCTTCAATTTCCTCACGTGATAAGAAAGTGAAGAACTTCAAGTATTTCACGACATCTGCATCCGCCGTATTAATCCAGAACTGGTAGAACTCATATGGTGAAGTTTTTTCTGGGTCTAACCAAATGGCACCGCTCTCTGTTTTACCAAATTTCGTTCCATCTGCTTTTGTAACAAGTGGAATCGTTTGACCGTATGCTTTCGCGCCTTCTCCTGCCATTTTACGAATCAGCTCAAGTCCTGTCGTAATATTGCCCCATTGGTCGCTACCACCGATTTGCATTTTACAATTATGATTTTCGTATAAGTGAAGGAAATCCATCGCTTGTAAAATCGTATAAGTAAATTCAGTAAATGAAATCCCCGTGTCTAAGCGAGATGCAACAGTATCCTTCGCCAACATGTAATTGACACCTATATGCTTTCCATAGTCACGAAGGAAAGTAATAACGTCCATTGTGCTTGTCCATTCATAGTTATTCACCATTATGGCTCCATTTTCACTTTCAAAATCAAAAATACTTTCAAGCTGTTTCTTAATGCAGCTAACATTATGATCAACTTGTTCAAGCGTTTGCAGCTTACGCTCTTCCTTCTTCCCGCTCGGGTCACCAATTTGACCAGTTGCTCCACCAACGAGAACGATTGGACGATGGCCTTCTTTTTGGAAGCGTCTTAATGTTAAAAACGGCAACAGGTGCCCAATATGCATACTATCTGCAGTTGGGTCAACTCCACAATACAAAGAGATTTTTTCCTTATCAAGCAGTTCTTGAATTCCTTCTTCATCTGTTTGCTGGTAGACAATTCCTCGCCATTGCAAATCTTCTAATAAGTTCATTTCTATATTCCTCCCTATCATAAATCAAATTCGCCTTGGAGAATTTGCGCCCAGATTTTATCGGGCTTGCCCGATGATTTCCTTTAAAAAATCTGAGGCATCCGCCGGAGGCTTCTACTTCATTCAGCCATAGTTTAAACCTCTGCTGAACAGAATAATTCAATCATTTCTCTTGCTACTTTTAGAAGTTGATATTCTTGCTGAATGAAGAACAAAAAACGCCCCTGCAAATTGCAGGGACGCATAATTTAATTGCGCGGTACCACCCAAATTGAGGATAAAAAATCCTCCACTCACAAAAGATAACGGATAACCGTTCACTGCTATAACTACATATGTAGGTTCACAGTGAAAGCTCAAGGAGGTAATTCATCTTTTTATATGTACCGGCTTGCAGCGACCGCCGGCTTTCTGAAACAGTGATAAAAAAGACTACTTATTCCCATCAAAGCTAATATTAATTTTTTAGATAGAATATTTTTATCATACAAAATTGGAAAAGTCAAACGCACTTTTGAACAGCCCTATTCATAATGGAAATTCATTACCTTAACAATTCTTTACTGTTTTTGTGAATCCTATTCACTGTTTTTTCCGTCTAACTAAGAAGGGAAATTAGAAAAATAACAAACCTTATCATATTGCACATGGGTTTTATGCTATAATGTATCTGTTTTAGGGGGAATGATACGGATGAAAGAAAACCAAAATTTTATTGATAAATTGAAATCTATGTTTAGGGTTGTTGTAAATAAAAAAACAGCCAAAGGCGCAAGCATTACATATCAAGTTGCTTGGAATTTAGCACTCTTATTCTTAATTCTAATTGTTCTTGGTGGTTCATTTGCAGGTGGTGTTGGAGCCGGCTATTTCGCCGCCCTTGTAAAGGATGAACCAGTACGTCCTTATGAAAATATGAAAAAAGATATTTATAACTATGAAGAAACATCGGAAGTATATTTTGCTGATAATGTTTACCTAGGTAAGCTTCGGACTGATCTTGAACGGGAGGAAGTAAAGCTTGAGGACGTATCTCAGTATTTACTCGATGCCGTTGTTGCAACTGAGGATGAGTATTTTTATGAGCATGACGGTGTCGTTCCAAAGGCGATTATGCGCGCTGTCTTCCAGGAAGTAACAAATTCAGCTGTTCAGTCTGGAGGAAGTACGCTAACGCAACAATTAATCAAAAACCAGCTTCTAACGAATGAAGTAAGTTTTGAGCGTAAAGCGAAAGAAATATTGCTTGCTCTTCGACTAGAAAAGTTTTTTGATAAAAAAGAAATACTTGAGGCTTATTTAAATGTATCTACCTTTGGAAGAAACTCTTCTGGACGGAATATCGCTGGTGTTCAATCGGCTGCAAAAGGGATTTTTGGTGTGGATGCAAAGGAATTAAACCTTCCTCAAGCTGCTTTTATTGCCGGACTCCCACAAAGTCCATTCGGTTATACTCCGTATACGCAAAAGGGTGAGCTGAAAACACCGGAAGGCATGGAACCTGGCTTAACTCGGATGAAAACAGTTCTAAAGAGAATGTATGATGGTGGAAAAATCGATCAAAAACAATATGAAGAGGCTTTAGCCTATGATATTACCAAAGACTTTATCCCTCGTTCTGAAAGCACGATTGAAGCATATCCATATTTAACTGTGGAAATTGAAAAACGTGCTGTAGAAATTTTAACAAAGATTTTGGCAGAAAAAGATGGCTATGATGAGCAAGACTTAAAAGAAAACAAAGAGCTTCAGAAAGAATATAGCATCCTTGCTGATCGGAACTTAAGACAAAACGGATATGAAATTCATACAACGATTCGTAAAGATATGTATGATGCCATGCAAGTGGCTAAAGATAACTTTACTTACTATGGATCGGATAAAATAGAAAAGGTTAAAAATGAAGAAACGGGAGAGATAGAAGAAGTCGTTGAGCCTGTTCAAGTTGGTGCCATTTTAATTGAAAACAGCACAGGAAAAATTCTATCCTTCGTCGGAGGCCGTGATTTTCAAACTGAACAGTTAAACCATGCAACAAATGCAGAACGTTCTAACGGGTCAACAATGAAGCCCTTAGCCGTTTATGCACCTGCCTTAGAGCTAGGAAAAGTTTCACCTGGAACTGTAATTCCGGACGTGGAGGTCTTCCTCGATCCAAGTCGACCTACTGTTCCATACCCAACAAACTATGATAAAAAGTACAGTGGCTTAGTGTCTGCACGTTATGCTTTAGCCATGTCATACAACGTTCCTGCGATGTTAACGTATCGAACAATATTAGAAAACCGACCAGCTCAATATTTAGAAAAAATGGGTTTCTCAACAGTGGTTGAAGCAGATTACACAACAAATTCTTTATCACTCGGCGGAATCACGAATGGTGTTACCGTTGAAGAAAACGTTAATGCCTACGGGACTTTTGCAAATGGCGGAAACTTTGTTGATGCTTATATGATCGAGAAAATTATCGATAAATCTGGAAATGTCGTATTTGAGCATGAAGTAAAGCCTGTCGAGGTTTTCAGCCCACAAACAGCCTTTTTAACAATCGACATGATGAGAGACGTCATTAAATATGGTACAGCTAACTCATTGAAAAGCTATTTAAAATTTAATTCAGATTTTGCTGGAAAAACGGGAACGAGTCAAAATTTACAGGATTCATGGTTCGTAGCGGTTAACCCTAATATTAGCTTTGGTGTCTGGAATGGATATGATACACCAAAATCATTAGAACTTCGCTATAAAGGAATGCATCATGGACCGCGTGGAGTGTATTTATGGGCAACATTATTAAATGCTGCTTACGATATCGATCCTGAATTAATTGGTGCACCAAACAAACAATTTGAAATGCCTGGAGGAATTGTAAAGAGATCGTATTGCGCCGCATCTGGTCTACTTTCAACAGAGGCTTGTGCAAAAGCAGGTCTAGTGGAATCCGATTGGTTTAATGCGAAATTCCTACCGAAAAACGCTGGTGATAGCTTTGATAACGGTCGATACGTCACAATTGGTGACAAACGCTATCTAGCTTTAGAAAGTACTCCAGATGAATTTACAAGCTCTGGCGTTATTATTAGCCCAGATTATTTCGAAGCCTTTTACGGGATTAAAATTAAAAATCCTGCACAGCTCATTCCAAACCGGGATAGATGGGCAAGTATGTTTGCAGCAGATTCCACATTGGAGGAAAACGGAAAAGTACCAGGTGCTCCGAAAATTAATGAAGCTAACTCAACGTTAACTTGGTCTGTACATTCTGAAGGTGATGTCATTGGCTATCGAATTTATCAAAAAACAGCCGATGGTGCCCAAAAGATCGGAATTGTTTCTGCAGGGGATACCTTATCGTTTAAAGCAGGAAATGGGGAATATTACATTACCGCTGTCGATATTGCTGGTAAGGAATCAGCACCGTCCAACATTATTCTCATCGGAGAAAAGCCAGAAGCTCCTGATAAAGAAGAACCAAAACCACCACAAGAAAAGCCTCAAGACCCACCAGGAGATGGTAGTGGAAATCCTGGGGATGGGAATGGTTCAGGAAATGGAAATGGAAATGGTAACGGGAATGATAATGGTAGTGGGAATGGAAACGGGAACGGTGATGGCAATGGTAACGATTCAGGAGACGGAAGTGACGACGTCGATAACCCTGCTCCGCCAACTGACGGTGAATAATAGAAAGTAATTTACTACAGCAACCATGAAAAAATTTCAAATAAAAACAGGTGGAGAACGAAATCCACCTGTTTTTATTTTTAAATATGCACTTTTTAATCTTCCATTGTTGATAGGTCACCAGTTGGTAAGTTTAACTCCCACGCCTTTAAGACACGACGCATAATTTTACCACTTCTTGTTTTCGGAAGCTTATCCCTGAATTCGATTTCACGAGGAGCTGCATGTGCAGCAAGACCTTTCTTTACAAATTGTCGAATATCCTCTTCTAACTCCTCTGAAGCTTCATATCCTTCTAGTAATGCTACGAAAGCCTTTATAATTTCTCCACGGACAGGATCAGGCTTTCCAATTACTCCAGCTTCCGCAACAGCTGGATGCTCTAAGAGCTTACTCTCTACCTCGAATGGTCCTACACGTTCACCAGAAGTCATTATGACATCATCAACCCGTCCCTGGAACCAGAAATAGCCTTCTTCATCCATATAAGCTGAATCACCTGAAACATACCAATCTCCCGGCATAAAGTATGAATCATATTTTTCTTTGTTATTCCATATGGAGTGCATCATGGACGGCCACCCCTTCTTAATGGCCAAATTCCCCATCCGATATGGTGGGAGCTCATTTCCTTGGTCGTCAACAATCGCGCCCTGAACACCTGGAATTGGTTTCCCCATTGAACCTGGTTTAATTTCTAAACAAGGATAATTACAGATTAATAGCGCTCCGGTTTCTGTCATCCACCATGTATCATGAATTCTTAACTGAAATACTTTCATTCCCCATTTAACAACTTCAGGATTCAATGGCTCACCCACGCTAACGACATGACGAAGGCTGCTAAGGTCAAATTTCTTAACGACTTCATCGCCTGCACCCATAAGCATTCTGAAAGCCGTCGGAGCACTATACCAAACAGTAACACCGTATTCTTCAATCATTTTATACCATGATTCTGGATTAAATCTTCCACCTACAATTAAGTTCGATGTCCCCGTTAGCCAAGGGCCGAAAATGCCATAAGATGTCCCTGTAACCCATCCTGGGTCCGCTGTACACCAATATACATCCTCTTCTTGTAAGTCTAGAACCCATTTGGCTGTCTGATATTGCTGGATCATAGCATTGTGAACATGTAGTACACCCTTCGGCTTTCCTGTAGAACCAGAAGTATAATGAAGAAT
This sequence comes from Bacillota bacterium, assembly GCA_023387295.1. Lineage (GTDB taxonomy): Bacteria > Bacillota > Bacilli > Bacillales > Cytobacillaceae > Cytobacillus. The sequence goes on from JAEWIG010000077.1 coordinate 7,446, forward strand.
CAGTCCATCCGTCCGCTCAACCCATTCAATCGAGAGATTCTTACTTGCCTCAGCTAATCTCTTATTAAAATCGAAGAAAGGACCCTCCTCTTCAACATTATCTCCTACGAGGAAGATCGTTTTTAAAGCAGGTAACTCATTGAGTGGTACTCGCTTCAGTAGCTCAGGAGTTGTAATGAGTACCTTTGCTTCACTATCGGCTAGACGGTCAAATACTGCACCCTCCATGAAGGCTTCAAATAAAGGGCCAACAATAGCTCCAAGTTTTATAACTCCTAATGCAGCAAAATACAGTTCAGGTGAACGGGGCATAAAAATGAATACACGATCACCTTTTTCAACATCTCCATATGTTTTTAAAACATTTCCTGCTTTATTTGAAAACTCCTTCATTTCCTTAAAGGTATATTTCTCCTTACGAATCCCATCTCGGTAGTAGAGAGCAACTTTATTTTTCCTAAAGGAATCAGCGTGGCGGTCAATTGCTTCATACGCAATATTTACTCGTCCAGTTTCACTCCAAGTAAATTCCTTTTCCACGTCTGACCATTTAAATTGCTTCGTCATCTCCTCGTGATTTTGTAAATTATAATCCCCTTTAATCACAGATAGCGTTTCAGCATTCATATATCAATATCCCCCTTTAATAAGACGAACTTAAGTCTTTCACTTTTCAGCTCGTCAATGAATAAGTTTTTTTAATTATAGTATAATTCGGTTTATTTCTCAATTTTTAAAATATTAAAATTTAACAATTGTCACAAAATAGTTCGGAATTAACAGAAAATTATAACGGAAGCGCTATTAATCATTAAATATTATGTATAATATAATTACATTGAAAATTGTTTTTAAGGCGGGTGAACGAATGGAACACCGAAAAACATATAATGCAAAGGAAATAAATAGTCCTAAGGGCCCCTTATTAATTGAAGGGCCTGTATCACCTGAAATAATTAGAGATCTAGAGTTTCATAAGGATTTAGTTGCTTTTCGTCAGCCTGAACAGCAAAAAAAGGCGCTAGTTGACATTGCTGGTCTACCAGAGGGTAGAATCATTATCGCTAGAAACAGAGATATGATAGTCGGGTATGTGACATATGTTTATCCAGATCCCCTTGAAAGATGGTCAGAAGGAAAAATGGATAATTTAATTGAGCTAGGTGCCATCGAGGTTATCCCTGACTATCGAGGCTGTGGAGTCGGTAAAAATCTTTTAAAGGTTTCGATGATGGATGATGCCATGGAGGATTATATCACCATTACAACTGAGTATTATTGGCATTGGGACTTAAAGGGCACAGGATTAAATGTATGGGAATATCGAAAAGTAATGGAAAAAATGATGAACGCTGGCGGTCTAGAATGGTATGCGACAGATGACCCTGAAATATGCTCCCATCCGGCGAATTGCTTAATGGTGAAGATCGGAAAAAGAGTTGACTTCGACTCTATCGAGCGCTTCGACCGTCTTAGATTTATGAATCGCTTTATGTACTAAATGGGGATGTTCGAATAAAGGGGGATAATGTATGATTGTTGAAGAAATTATGCGGACTGAAATTTCAACGTTAACAGAGAATGATAGCATTGCAGACGCACTCAAGATAATGAATGAAAAGAAAATCCGTCATTTACCAATAATTAATGAGGAACGAAAACTCATGGGGCTTGTGACAGATAGAGATATCCGGGATGCGTCACCTTCAATTTTTGATACTGAGAAATTTAAAGAGGAAATGCAAAATCCCGTTAAAGTTATTATGAAAACTGATGTGATAACTGGACATCCTCTGGATTTTGTTGAGGAAATTTCCGCGATTTTATACGAGCATCGCATCGGTTGTCTTCCCATCTTAAAGGATGACAAGCTTGTTGGGATTGTGACGGAAACAGACCTTCTCCGGACTTTAGTTGAACTTACTGGTGCACATCAGCCAGGTTCACAGATTGAGGTGAAAGTTGAGAATAAAGCAGGCATGTTATGTGATATTGCTACTGTAATTAGAAACAGAAAAGCAAATATTCAGAGTGTATTAGTTTATCAGGATAAAAGTGATGAAAACTATAAAATTCTTGTCCTTAGAGTTCAGACCATGAATCCCCTTTTGTTAATTGATGAATTAGAAAAAGCAGGACATCAAGTTCTCTGGCCTAATCATCCGGGGAAATTATCATGAGTCATGATTCCGTTTTTATTTATTCTGATGACTTGCTTAACTATCGATTCAATTCCGAACACCCTTTTAATCAAATAAGGGTTAAGCTTACACTAGACTTACTTCGGAAATTACATGCGATCGATGACAGTCATCTTATTTCCCCACGAACTGCTACTGATGAAGAGCTTTATCTGATTCATGATCCGAGCTATGTGAATGCAGTCAAACTAGCGGGATATGGAAAATTATCAGCTAATGAAGGAGAGAGCTATGGATTAGGTACAGAAGATGTTCCGATGTTTCCAAATATGCATGAGGCAAGTGCTTTATTAGTTGGCGGAACATTGACGGCCGTTGATTATGTGATGACTGGACGAGCTAAGCACGCTCTTCATCTCGGTGGAGGCTTACATCATGGATTTAGAGGAAAGGCCTCTGGCTTCTGTATTTATAATGATAGCTCTGTTGCGATAAAATACCTTCAGGAAAAATATAAGGTTCGGGTGCTTTATATCGACACGGATGCTCATCATGGAGATGGGGTCCAATGGTCGTTTTATGATGATCCAGATGTATGTACACTGTCTATTCATGAAACAGGGAGGTATTTATTTCCTGGCACAGGTAATGTAAATGAACGCGGTCAAGGAAAAGGATATGGGTTCTCATTTAATATACCTGTTGATGCCTTTACAGAAGATGATTCATGGCTCGATATGTACCGTACCTCTCTAAGAGAAGTAGCTGAGTTTTTTAAACCCGATGTTATTCTTACACAAAACGGCGCAGACTCTCATTATTTAGACCCACTTACACATTTGTCATCAACGATAAAAATCTATCGTGAAATTCCAAAGCTTGCCCATGAAATTGCTCATGAATATTGTGATGGGAAATGGATTGCAGTTGGAGGGGGCGGCTATGATATTTGGCGTGTCGTCCCCCGTGCATGGGCTTTAATATGGTTATCAATGACTGAAAACTCAAATTGTTATGGTAGTTTGCCAATCGAATGGATAAAAAATTGGGAGAATCAATCTCCTGTTCTTCTGCCTACTCAATGGGATGATCCTGTTGATTTGTACAAGCCTATTCCGAGGAAAGCAGAAATTACTGAGAAAAATACTCAAACATTAGAAAAGGCATTATATCCGATTCGTAATAAGATTAATTCAGAACGAAGAGCATAAGACATAGAAAAAGGACCGATTTGGTCCTTTTTCGTTTATTACATCATTTAATTTGTAATGTCATCTTCTTTATATTTTGGATCTGAAATAATGATTTCTACCCGGCGGTTTTTACTTCTAACCTCCGGATCTTTATTGGAAACAATAGGTCTTGTGTCTGCATAGCCAACTGCAATAAATCTACCACTATCAATATTATGGTTTTCTATTAAATACTTTATGACACTACTAGCACGTGCAGCAGATAATTCCCAATTGGATGGATAGCGATAGGAGTTCATAGGAATATCATCCGTATGTCCCTCAACCTTAACTAAATTAGGCAAATTACCGAGAAGCTCACCAACCTTATCTAAAAACTCATACGAGTCTCCGATGAGGCTTGCCTCCCCTGGATCAAATAAAACTCTCTCCTCTAAAACAAGAACAACACCACGTTCTGTTCGATTTGCGATAATAACATCCTCTAAACCATTTTTTTCTAAAAATGTTTGAACCTCAGCTAACAAAGTATTCAATGATTCTTCCGAAGCATCATTATGGTCTTTATCTTTATCACTTTCCGGCATATTCGTTTCAAACCCTGCTGGATTGTCTAAAGGGACGATAGATGGATAAAAATCCATAAAATGCTCACGAAAAGATTCGGTAATGGCTTTAAACTTTATCATGTCAATTTGTGACATAGAAAATAGTAATATAAAAAAAACTAGGATTAATGTAACTAAATCTGAGTATGTAACCATCCAGCCCGGAGCACCATTTTTAGATTTCGATGTGCCTCTCCTAAGCCTCATCTTTCAAAGCCTCCCCTGAAGTTATCACATTGGCAGCTGCTTTTCGATCATTCGCTGATAAAAAAGCACTCAGTTTTTCTTCTAGAAGCTTTGGATTTTGACCTGACTGGACTCCGATAACACCCTCAATAACAATTTGCTTTAAGAAAACTTCTTCTTCAGTCTTTAGTGCAAGTTTTGAAGCAAGTGGCAAAAACACTAGATTTGCCAGCAACACCCCATAAAAAGTCGTTAGCAAGGCGATAGCCATATTAGGTCCTAGACTTGATGGGTCATTTAAATTTTTCAACATGAGGACAAGACCAATTAACGTACCAATCATCCCCCATGCTGGTGCGTATTCTCCTGCCTTTTCGAGCAAACTTCTTCCTTTTCGATGTCTTTCTTCCATAGCTGTAATTTCCGCATTCATAATATCATTAATGACGTCAGGCTCAATTCCATCAACAGCGAGTAAAATTCCTTTACGAATAAAAGGATCCTCAACCTGTTCGATTTCTACCTCTAAGGAAAGAAGGCCTTCCCGACGTGCTCGTTCGGATAATGTTACAAACGTTTTAATAAGCTGAGCAAGGTTTTGTTCATTATGGGAAAATCCCTGTCTAATAACAGTGAACATATGCTTGATTTCCTTCAATGGAAAACTCACAAGTAAAGCTCCTATCAGACCGCCAAAAACTACTAGCATAGAGGCGCCGTCTATAAACGATAAGAATCCGGCTACCCCTCCGTTTGAAAAAATTCCGAAAATAAGCATTGCAAAACCGACAATTAAGCCTAGCGGCGTTAAAACATCAAACCTTCTCATATTCCCTCTCCCGATTCTACAATAATAATGAACTGTGCTTCCGCTTTTCTTTCTGTCTAGCTCCAGCACCTAGCCTCTCGAGGTCATAAGCCAATTCGACAAAAAGGTTAAAGAACAACCTTCTTGTCGACTCGTCTTATGCTTGTCGAGGCTGTTCAAGGTGCTTCCGCTTTTCTATACTATCGGCTATTTCATTATTTTGTTGAGTTCCGCTGTTCAATTCGGTGTGGGAGAACGACAATATGTTCTTTCACTTCTTCCTTATTCATATATTTTGTCAGCAATCTCATGGCAACTGCTCCAACATCATATAATGGCTGAACAATCGTCGTTAGTTTAGGACGCACCATTACCGATAAACGAGTATTATCCGAGCTAATTACTTCAAAATCATCTGGCACATTGTAGCCCTTATCCTCTACTCCATGAATGATTCCAAGCGCCATTTCATCAGAACCAGATAAAATAGCAGTAGGCCTTGTACCAGCATCAAGGAGCTTCCCAAATGCTTCAAGACCAGAATCATATGTGTAATCTCCCTCAACGATTAATTCCTCTTTAAATTCAATTCCTGCATCAGATAGAGCACGTTGATAGCCTTTAAGCTTCTTTTCACTGTTAATTGGTTCTAAAAGAGGACCAACAACAAAGCCAATATGTTTATGTCCTTTTTCGATAAAGATGTTAACTGCATCATATGTGGCTTGTTCATAATCAATATTCACCGAAGGGATTCTTTCTGACTCCTCAATTGACCCTGCTAAAACAATTGGCACAGGGGACTTTTCAAATTCATCAACAAGCTCCTTCGTTATGTTTCCACTCATAAACACGATACCATCTACTTGCTTTCCGAGCATTGTATTTAATAAATGAAGCTCTTTGTCTAAATTATGGTCTGAGTTACTCAAAATAATATTATACTTATACATTGTGGCAATATCTTCAATTCCCCTAGCTAATTCAGCGAAAACTGTACTTGAAATATCAGGGATTATCACACCAACTGTTGTTGTTTTCTTACTTGCAAGACCACGAGCGACAGCATTAGGACGATAGCCTAGTCTCTCAATTACTTCTGAAACCTTTTTCCTTGTAGCAGGCTTAACATTTGGATTGCCATTCACAACACGAGAAACTGTAGCCATTGAAACATTAGCTTCTCTAGCAACATCATATATTGTTATGTTCATTATCTTTTTCACTTCTCCTTCTTTTATTAACGAGCTGCCTCTATTTTGTTAGTTTACAGCAACCTCAATGTATCTAACCATTTCAATAGAAATTGTGACTAGATACACAAACATCTTTTTATGTATTAATCATACGACAGTCGATAATTTGTCGCAATGTCAAGCATTGCACTATTATAAAAAAATTAATTGAGTAGGAGGGAGTAATTTTCTCCCGACCTCTCACACCACCGTACGTACGGGTCTCGTATACGGCGGTTCAATCCATTAAGTATCTACGCTCATAGATTAGCGACATATCTTTCAGTCCCCA
>JAEWIG010000082.1 GCA_023387295.1 Bacillota bacterium
ATCATATTATTCATAAAACGAATAACGTATGAAGGAGGTGTCTCTTTTGAAATATGATGTTATCGTCGTAGGGGCAGGGCTAGCAGGGCTGGTTGCGACAGCAGAAATGGCAGCTGCTGGCAAAAAAGTACTACTCTTAGATCAGGAGCCGGAAGCTTCACTTGGTGGACAAGCATGGTGGTCTTTCGGAGGGATATTTTTAGTAAACTCACCTGAACAGAGAAGGTTAGGTATTAAAGACTCTAAAGAATTGGCATGGCAGGATTGGCTTGGGACAGCTGGATTTGATCGAGAAAACGATGAGGATTATTGGGGAATTAAGTGGGCAAAGGCATATGTCGATTTTGCTGCAGGAGAGAAACGGGATTGGCTAAGAGAGATGGGTGTGCGCTTTTTTCCGATTGTCGGCTGGGCGGAGCGTGGCGGTTATCTTGCAGATGGTCATGGGAATTCAGTTCCTCGCTTTCATATCGTTTGGGGAACAGGTCCTGGAATTGTGGCTCCTTTCGAAAAGCGTGTTCGAGAGTATATCAAAAATGGCTTAGTTAGTTATCTGCCTCGTCATCGAGTTGATCGTTTCCTTCTCCAGAATAATTCAATAGTTGGTGTCAGTGGTTCAATCCTTATTCCAAGTTCTGCCCCTCGGGGAGAAGCGAGTTCTAGGGAAGAAATAGGGGATTTTGAATATCAATCAGAGGTCGTACTCGTAACAAGTGGTGGAATTGGTGGAAACCATGAATTGATTCGAAAAAATTGGCCAAACCGACTTGGAACAGCACCTAAGCATATGCTTTCTGGAGTGCCAGCGCATGTGGATGGAAGAATGCTAGCAATTACAGAAAATGCAGGTGGTCGGATTGTAAATCGTGACCGCATGTGGCACTATACGGAAGGGTTAAAGAATTGGAATCCTATTTGGAATAATCATGGGATTAGAATTCTACCTGGCCCCTCTTCTATTTGGTTGGATGCATATGGGCAGCGTTTTTCGGCACCTAATTTTCCGGGCTTTGATACTTTAGGTACGCTTGAAGCTATTCAAAAGACGGGCTATAGTTATTCTTGGTTTATTTTGACACAAAAAATCATTGAACGAGAATTTGCTCTGTCCGGATCAGAACAAAATCCTGATTTAACCGAAAAGAGTATTCGCAAAGTAATGGCTCGGATTTTACCTGGAGCTCCAGCTCCTGTTCAAGCATTTATGGACAAAGGTGAAGACTTTGTCATTGCTAATAATTTAGCAGAACTAGTTGATGGGATGAATCTTTTAACAGATGAAAAATTATTAAAGCTTGAAGACATAGAACGACAAATTCGAGCGAGAGATCGCGAAATCGATCATCCATTTACAAAAGATCTTCAACTAACCGCTCTTCGTGGTGCTCGTCATTATATTGGTGATAAATTAATTCGTGTTACGGCTCCTCATAAAATACTTGATTTGAAAAATGGTCCATTAATAGCAGTTCGGTTACATATAGTTAGTCGGAAAACCTTAGGAGGACTACAAACCGATTTATCTGGAAGAGTGCTTAGTTCCTCAGGTGAACCTATCCCAGGACTTTATGCTGCAGGAGAAGTTTCTGGATTTGGCGGTGGCGGTGTGCATGGTTATCGTGCCTTAGAAGGTACATTTATTGGAGGCTGTCTTTTTTCAGGTCGTGTAGCGGGGCGAGCAATAGTTGCAGAATTAGGGTAATATCAAAGAAAATAAGGATACCGAAAAATCGGTATCCTTAATATTTATGTTCCGTACGAAATAATTAGCGTATGCCTTTCATAAAACCTTGAATTTTCGGAGCTAGAACAAAAAGGATAATCGAAAGAACAATGGCTGTACCACCAATCACACCAAAATAAACCATTTCTGTTTCAGGTGTGTAGAATTTAACAATTTGTGCATTGATCGCTTGTGCTGCAGCGTTAGATAGGAACCATAAGCTCATCGTTTGTGCTGAGAAAGCGGCTGGTGCTAACTTCGTTGTTGCTGATAAACCTACTGGTGATAAGCAAAGCTCACCAAGAACAACAATGAAATAGCTAAGAACGAGCCATAAAGGATTTACTAATGAATCAGAACCGCCGAAATACGCAGGCAATAAGATAACTAGGAATGAAAGTCCAGCAAATAATAGTCCTAAAGAGAATTTTCTAGGAATAGATGGTTGACGATTTCCTAGCTTAACCCAAAGCCATGCGAATACAGGAGCTAAGAGAATAATAAACATTGGATTTAATGATTGGAACCAAGCAGGAGAGATCGTAATTCCTGCAAATTCGAGCTGTGTACGTGTATCTGCGTAGTTAGCAAGAATGGTAGACCCTTGCTCTTGAATAGCCCAGAACATGACAGAAGCAATGAAAAGTGGAATATAAGCGATTATTCGTGAACGCTCCACTTCTGTTGTTTTTGGGCTACGGTACATGACAACGAAATAAGCAGTTGGAATGACGATACCCAAAATTCCCACTAACGTAATAAAGGTGTTTATCGTTAAAAGTCCTGCAGGAATCGTGATAGCGCAAATGATCGCAATCAAAATCGCTGCTAAGCCAAAACGTGTGAATACCTTTTTCTTTTCCTCTGGTGACAAAGGATTATGAACGATCGTCCCTGCCAAACCAAGGTTTTTCTTTTTTGTTACAACGAATGCTACTAATCCAATAAACATTCCGACAGCGGCAAGTCCAAACCCTAAGTGGAAGCTATAGCCCATTGTACTACCAACAATTAATGGAGCTAGGAATCCTCCAAGGTTAATTCCCATATAGAAAATACTAAATCCAGAATCACGTCGGTTGTCTTCTTCACTGTAGATCTCACCGACAACACTTGAAACATTTGGTTTTAATAATCCTGTACCTAAAACAATCAACACCATTGAAATAAAGAATAGTGTCGTATTTCCTGGAACAGCTAAGGCGATATGTCCGAGCATAATTAAGATTCCGCCATAAAAAACAGCTTTAGATGTTCCAAATACTCTATCAGCGAACCAACCACCAATAATTCCGGACATATACACTAATGAACCGTAGATAGACATAATGGCGAGTGCAGTTGATTGATCGAAGCCTAATCCACCTTTTGAAACTTCATAATACATATAGTAGACGAGGATTGCTCTCATTCCGTAATAGGAAAAACGTTCCCAAAACTCTGTAAAGAAAAGTGTAAATAGTCCTTTTGGATGCCCAAAAAAGCCTTTTTGAGGGACACTATCCACAATTTTCTGTTTATTTGTTGTTGACATTCCAATTCCTCCTTTATTATTTTATTATAATACTTTCAGAAGTTCTAAATTGTCAAAAACTAAATTTGGTAATTGTTCTTTCCGGAATTTTATTAGTATTTAGACATTTTTGAGAGTGGGAATATTTTTTTAATATAATAATTGGGTGTTGATGATTTTTAATTTAATTTCTCCCATTGGCAAGCCTAGTATACAATTATGGAAAATACAGGCGATAGAAGAGTATAATAAAATGGTAGCAATAATTAATAGTGGATAAAATTACCTATTATAGGGTATAAGAAAATGCTGTGAGGAGAGGTCATATTGAGTAAGACGGATGTTTTTCAATTAATTCGAACGGTCGAATTGTTTTCCAATGAGGCAATTATTAGATGGAATAAATCATTTGGGCACAGTATTGGCATTTCCCCCATTCTAGTGCTTTCTGAATTGAAAAATAATGGACCCCAGAAGCAAACCGTTTTAGCAAATAACCTCGGCTATACTCCAGGGGCCATGACTAATATTGCAAACCGATTAATAAGAAATGGTTTAGCAGAACGAAAATATAATAAAAATGATCGAAGAAATGTCTTTTTGGAAATCACAGAAAAAGGAAACACCGTATTAATAGAGGCACAGCAAAAAGGGCAGGAAGTACATACAGAATTGTTTCAAGTGCTAACTGAAGAGGAACTAGAACAGTTTTTGGTCATTCATGAAAAATTATTGTCAAGCTTTAAAAACGATTATTGATACACAAAGGGGGAGGAAGAATGGAAGAGTATGTGCAGAATGCGATTCAAGATCAGTACCCGGATGATTTCGCGTGGTGCTATGGCTGTGGTCGCTTAAATAAAGATGGGCACCATTTTCGAACCGGCTGGCAGGGAGATAAGACAGTGACTTTTTATCAACCAAAGAATGTACATAAAGCTATTCCGGGGTTTGTATATGGCGGCTTAATTGCTTCATTAATTGATTGTCATGGAACAGGCTCAGCGTCGCTAGCACTCCACCGCAAAAATGGTCATGAGCCAATAGATGGAGTTGAGCCTCCACGATTTGTAACCGCCTCATTAAAAGTAGATTTTGTTAAGCCCACTCCGCAAGATGTACAATTAAAAGCGATAGGTACGGTTAGCGAAATCCATCCGAAAAAATGGAAAGTGGATGTAGAGGTATTCGCTAATGATACGGTCTGTGCCCGTGGGGAAGTCGTTGCGGTCGTGATGCCTAGTACATTTGCTAAAAAAGTTTAATTAAAGAAGTTGTCGGTTATACACAACAATAAATATGATGTGATTACATACAACCTAGGTTAAATCCTGGGTTTTTTCTGATTAAAATTAATTTTTCTTAACACGATACCGGTAGACTTTCTCGCCGCTTTTCTGTTTAAAAGGGAAAATGATAGAATAAAGGAAATATTTTTTTACAAGGGGTATGAAAATGGCACAGGGAAAAACAAATGCAATGCGCATTCTCGATGCAAAAAAAGTTATGTATGATCTTATTACCTATGATAGCTTGGATGGGAAAATTGATGGAGTTTCCGTCGCTCAGAAAATAAATAAAGAACCGAAGTATGTCTACAAAACGCTTGTTGCCCAAGGAAACAGCAAGCAGATTTACGTCTTTATTATTCCCGTTGAAGCAGAGTTAGATTTAAAGAAAGCGGCAAAGGCCTCAGGTGAAAAGAAGATGGAAATGATTCCTGTTAAAGATATTCAAAAATTAACAGGCTATATTCGTGGCGGCTGTTCTCCAGTCGGGATGAAGAAACACTATCCAACTTTTATCGAGGAGCAAGCGGTTGAATTAGGGAGAATCGTTGTCAGTGGTGGAAAGATAGGCATTCAAATAGAAATCTCACTCGCGGATTTACAGGAAGTCATACAAGCGCGATTAGTGGATCTCATAAAGTAGATGAAGATTTACAGATTATCATAGCTAGGCATTCACCCATTCATCCATTCCTGCATAAGGTAAAATGAACAAAAATCAGGCATGAACGGGAAAGGACGTGTAATGCGTGGCAGGAAGGATAAGAAACTACTATGCCGGTGGAAATACAGGCCGTGGCTTCTATAGCTTATTTGACTCGAACTTGCAAGGTCTTGAGCGGATTTTCATTTTAAAAGGTGGACCTGGAACA
>JAEWIG010000110.1 GCA_023387295.1 Bacillota bacterium
CCATCAAAAAGTGCATCTTACTGAGGCTGAGCTCTTTTAAGCTAAGCTTGTTTTACTTCTGCTTCTCCCATTTCTCGTTTACGTTTTGCGGCTAAATTAACTTGCTCATCTGCATGATAAGAAGAACGAACAAGTGGACCTGCTTCACAGTGACTAAATCCTTTACTCATTGCGATTCCCTTTAATTCATTAAATTCATCTGGATGATAGTATTTTTCTACTATTAAATGTTTTTTAGACGGCTGTAAATATTGTCCAATTGTCATAATATCAACATGATTTGCTCGTAGGGCATCCATCGTTTCAAGAATTTCCTCTTTCGTTTCGCCTAAACCAATCATTAGGCTAGACTTTGTTGGAATATCCGGTTGTAATTCTTTTGCTCGGCGCAAAAACTCTAACGAACGTTCATATTTTGCTCGCGCCCTTACTCTAGGTGTTAAACGCTCTACCGTTTCGATATTATGATTCAATATATCCGGACGAGCCTCCATAAGAACTTGTAAATTTTCAAATACCCCACCCATATCAGATGGTAAAACCTCTATCGATGTGAACGAACTCTTCCTTCTAATGGCACGAATCGTCTCTGCAAATACAGCTGCACCGCCATCTCGTAAATCATCCCTAGCAACAGCTGTTACAACAACGTGTTTTAAATTCATCAAAACAACGGAATCTGCCACTCTTTCCGGCTCTTGTAGATCTAGCTCTGTAGGAAGTCCCGTTTTAACCGCACAGAAACGACATGCTCGGGTACAAGTATCTCCAAGAATCATGAATGTTGCTGTTCTTCTAACAGCCCAGCATTCATGAATATTTGGACATTTCGCCTCTTCACAAACAGTATGCAGGCTTTTTTCTTTCATCATTCTCTTTAAACCAGTATAGTTTTCATTTGTGTTTAATTTTATTTTTAGCCAATCCGGCTTGCGTATGTACTCCTCTTTCTTCGTCATTACTCCACCCCTTTATTTAGCAAAAAAATGACTTTCCCATCTGATTGTCACTTTAACATAACGAATATACAAGGACAAGGAACTGTAGAAAAATTTGAAATCATTAAAATTCGAAGGATTAACACATTCATAATAATCCTCATTTTGATTACCATTATTTGATAGAGATTTATTAACCTAAAAAACACAAACTATATACGCATTCAAAACAAGGAGGGAGAATTTTGGTGCGGCAATTTTCTATTGTATTAATTATTTTCTTCGGCATTTTTTTATCTGCAAATGTAGGTTTTGCTCAAAAGATGGATCCTGATGTTTATACAAAAAGGATGGAGCTATATAGAAAAATCGAATCTATTACGAATATTCCCTGGTATTATCTCGCAGCCATTGATCAATATGAACGCAATGTAAGACAAGCACGAAAGGATATTCCGCCAGCAGAAGGGATTACAGGAATTTATTTTAAGCCAGAAGTATGGGCAGGTTTATTGAACCCCGATCCAGACGATGTTAATCCTTTAGCTATTAAGTTTTTCAATGGACGTGGCATGGATGGAGATGGCGACGGTAAAGCGAGCTCAACAAATGATGAAGATGTTCTCTATGCCTTTGGCCATTACCTTCTTTCTTATGGGACGGATCACGAAAATATTAAGATTGGATTATGGGAATATTATAAGCGAGATAAGACCATTGGCATCATTATGGGTAAAGCGAGAATCTATAAGCAGTTTAACCGACTTGATTTAGATGAGCATGCATTTCCTCTCCCTCTAAGAAGTAGATATAGTTATAAAAACACCTGGGGAGCTGCCCGTGGATGGGGCGGTAGAAGAATTCATGAGGGGACAGATATTTTTGCTGGCTATGGTGTACCGGTGAGAGCTACTGCATATGGAATTATCGAAATGAAGGGTTGGAATCGATTCGGTGGCTGGCGAATCGGCATCCGTGATATTAACAATAATTATCATTATTTCGCCCATTTAAGTGGCTTTGCAAAGGATTTAAAGCTTGGACAAATTGTCGAACCAGGCATGCTAATTGGAGGGGTCGGAAGTTCTGGCTATGGACCTCCAGGTACATCTGGGAAATTCCCTCCTCATCTCCACTATGGAATATACAGGGACAACGGCTTTACAGAATGGTCATTCGATCCTTACCCACATTTAAGATTATGGGAAAAGCAAGAGCGGGCTGCAAAGAAAAAGAAGTAAGGTATACTCCGTTGTATTCCGCATAAAAATAAAGGCAGTGATCGCTCACGATCACTGCCTTTATTAGTTTAGAAACTGAACACGAACTTTATTGATATATTAATGTCCACCTAGATAAGCATCTTTAATCTCTTCACTTGCTTTAAGCTCCTCAGCAGTACCAGAAACGATTACGCGGCCCGTTTCAATGACATAAGCCCGATTAGCAATCGATAACGCCATATGAGCATTTTGTTCTACTAACAGAATGGTCGTTCCATCGCGGTTAATGTCTTCTATAATTTGAAAGATCGTTTTCACCATCAGTGGAGCTAGCCCCATTGATGGCTCATCTAGCAAAAGCAGCTTAGGTTTAGCCATAATAGCTCTCCCCATGGCTAACATTTGCTGTTCTCCTCCTGATAGTGTACCAGATGACTGTTTTCTACGTTCAAATAAGCGAGGGAACGTCTCATATACCTTTTGAATATCTTGATGAATTTCTTTCTTGTCTTTTCTTAAAAAAGCGCCTAATTCAAGATTTTCTTCAACCGTCATATTGGCAAATACTCTCCGACCTTCTGGTACGTGAGAGATTCCTAATTTTACAATCATTTGTGCGGGCTTCCCATCAATTGGAGTATGCCTATAATGGATCGAGCCACTCTTTGGTTTAAGGAGCCCTGATAATGTTTTCAAAAGCGTGCTTTTTCCTGCTCCATTTGCTCCAATTAATGTAACAATTTCCCCTTCATTAACTTCCAAAGAAACTCCTTTAAGTGCTTGGATATTCCCATAGAAAACATCAAGTTGATCGACTTTAAGCATGGTCGCTCGCAACCTCCTCTCCTAAGTAAGCCTCGATGACTTTCGGATGATTACGGATTTCTTCTGGTGTTCCTGCTGCAATAAGCTGCCCATGATCGAGCACATAAATTCTCTCACAAATCCCCATAACCAATTTCATATCATGTTCGATTAATAATATAGTTAAGTTAAATTCATTACGGATAAAGGCAATAAGCTCCATTAGCTCATGCGTTTCTTGCGGATTCATCCCTGCAGCAGGTTCATCAAGTAATAGCAATTTTGGTCCTGCAGCTAATGCTCTTGCAATTTCCAGTCTCCGCTGTTGACCATAAGGGAGATTTTTCGCCTTCTCATCTTTAAATTTATCCAGCTGAAAAATCTTGAGAAATTCGATTGATTTTTCTTCCATCTCTTTTTCTCCAGAGAAATGGGAAGGTAAGCGTAAAATAGAACTAATGATTGAATGCTTAGCTAAAGAATGATAAGCTACTTTAACATTATCTAGTACTGATAATTCATTAAATAGTCTAATATTCTGAAACGTACGGCTAATTCCAAGGCGAGTAACTTTATATGGAGGTAACCCATTTAGACGCTTTCCTTCTAAAAAAATATCTCCTTCAGTTGGTACATACACTCCCGTAAGCAAATTAAAGCTCGTTGTTTTTCCAGCTCCATTTGGCCCAATTAGTCCAACAAGCTCTCCTTGATTGATTTCCATACTGAATCCAGATACTGCTTTTAATCCACCAAACTGAATACCAGCACTCTGAACTTTTAGCATAGGCTGCTCCATATTAGTTACCTCCCTTCACACTTTTCCATTTACCAAAAAGGTCTGTAATTTCACGGGTACCCATTAATCCTTGCGGGCGATACAGCATAACAATAACTAATACAAGGCTGTACATAATCATTCGTGTTTCTGGATAATCCTGTAGGAAGGTTGATACTAAAGTCAATAAAATAGCTGAGATAACCGCTCCTGATAAACTACCAAGTCCACCGAGAACGACGAAAATTAAGATATCAAAAGATTTTAAGAAACCGAAACTAGTCGGTTGAATGATATAGAAATTATGCGAGTATAAACCGCCTGCTACTCCTGCAAAGAAAGAACCTAAAGCAAAAGCAATGACCTTATAAAAGGTTGTATTGATTCCCATTGCGTCCGCAGCAACTTCATTTTCCCGAACTGAAATACAGGCACGACCATGCCTTGAATTTGTAAAGTTCATAATAACAACTATCGTGATAAATAAACAAATAAAGGTATATGTCCATGTTGTTAGATGGGAAACCTGCATACCTGCAGCCCCTCCAACATAGTCAATATTAAGAAAGGTGATTCTGATAATTTCCGCAAATCCTAGAGTTGCAATCGCTAAATAATCACCTTTTAATCGAAGACTTGGAATCCCTACAATGAGTCCAGCTAAGGCAGCTACAATTCCGCCAACCAATAGCGCGACTGGAAAAGGAAGCTGTAATTTCATTGTAAAAATAGCTGAAATATATGCGCCAACGGCCAAAAATCCAGCATGTCCAATGGAGAATTGTCCAGTAATCCCAATAACTAAATGAAGACTGACTGCTAAAATGATATTAATGCCAATAAAGATAAGCGTATTAGAATAAAATGGATTTAAAATTCCACTACTAATAAGAAATTGAACGACTCCATATACGATGATTGATAGGATTAACAATAACCAAAATCCCTTTATCTTTTTCATTCTCTCATTCACCTACACTTTCTCTCTAGCGTTTTTACCGAAGATGCCTGACGGTCTAAATAAAAGAATTAATATCAGAATAATGAATGCTGCTGCATCCCTCCAAAGTGAAAATCCTAGGGCACTTACAACTGTTTCAACTACACCAAGCACAAGTCCACCGACCATCGCTCCAGGAATAATGCCTATTCCTCCTAAAACAGCTGCCACAAACGCTTTTAACCCAGGGATAATTCCCATTAATGGTTCAATTTTTGTATAGTAAACACCAAAAATGACACCTGCTGCTCCAGCCATTGCTGAGCCAATCGCAAAAGTAGCTGAAATCGTATTATTTACATTAATCCCCATTAATCGTGCTGCATCCATATCATGTGAAACTGCACGCATCGCCTTCCCAATTTTCGTCTTATGAACGATAAATTGCAAAATAATCATTAGAACTACTGAAACAGAAAGAATTAAAAGTGATTGACTGCTAATTTGAGCACCAAAAAAGTCAAAGGTTTTATTCGGAAACACATCTGGATAAGCCTCTGGTTGTGCACCGCGAACGTAAATAACACCGTATTCAATTAAAAGCGAGACACCGATTGCTGTAATTAGTGCTGCAATTCTCGTTGCATTTCGAAGACGCTTATAAGCAATCCTCTCTATTAAAACGCCAATTATTGCACAGACCGTCATCGCTAATAATAAGGCTGGAAAAAAGCTTAGTCCCCATCCAGCGATTGCATAAAATCCTACAAACGCACCAATCATAAAAATATCGCCGTGAGCAAAGTTAATTAATTTTATAATTCCATATACCATCGTATAACCTAATGCAATTAACGCATAAATACTCCCGAGTGAAATACCGTTAACTAACTGCTGTACCCATTCCATGAATTCTCACTCCTTATTAGAAAAGCGCAAGCGCCTCGCTCAGCGACGTATGGACTGGACTGACCTCGACTGAGATAAAGGAAACACGACGAGTGATAACGAGTCGATGTTGACTTATCGTAGGGAGAGGACGGGAAGTCCACTAGTCGCTAGGCGCTGAAGCTAGACAGTTCTCAAACTTCAAAGATATATTTTGATGTATAGAAAAGCGCAAGCTAGATGATTAGAAAGAGAAATGGGAGGATAGATAATCCCCCCATTTCTCTAGGTTAATCTTAAGGATTAACTTTAGATTTAAATTTTTGCTTTCCATCTTCGTATTCTAAAACGGATGCAGATTTAATTAAATGGTGATTTTCATCAACTGTAATCGTTCCAGTAATGAGGGATAAATCTTTCGTTGCTGCAAGAGCATCTTTAATTTTCGTTGAGTCAGATGTATCACCAGCGCGTTTCATCGCATCTACTAATAGATAAACAGTGTCATAGCCAAGAGCGTTAAAGGCATCTGGTGATTTTCCACCATTTGCATCTTGGAAGCTCTTAACAAACTTTTGAATCTTTTCATCTGGATCTTCAGAAGAATAGTGATTAATAATGAATGTATTATTTAAAGCATCTGCACCAGCTAATTCAACAAGCTTTGGTGAATCCCATCCATCAGCTCCCATTAGCGGTACTGTAATCCCCATTTCACGAGCTTGCTTAACAATTAATCCAACTTCTTCATAATAACCAGGAATGAAAATATATTCTGGATCTGCTGCCTTAATTCGAGTTAATGTTGAGCGGAAATCTGTATCTTTTGCAACATATGATTCATTAGCAACGATCTTTCCGCCGCCTTTTTCGAAAGTTTCAATAAATGAAGCAGCAAGACCTTTAGCATAATCACTCGCATTGTCAGCATAAACCGCAACATTTTTAACCTTTAGATCATTAAGTGCAAAATTTGCTGCTACTGTTCCTTGGAAAGGATCAATAAATGCTGTACGGAAAACATATTCATTCACTGAACCATCTTCTTTTACCGTTACTGTGGGACTAGTACCAGATGGAGAGATAAGAACGGTTTTACTATCATTGGCAATTTGCGCTTGGGCTACAGTATTTCCACTAGTAGCTGCACCAATAATTGCTGTTACTTTATCTTTACTTGTTAGTTTCATTGCAGCATTTGTCGCTTCCGCAGAATCTGACTTATTGTCTACCTTAATGATTTCAATCTTCTTTCCATCTACACCGCCACCATCATTGATTTCTTTTACCGCAAGATCAACACCTGCCGCAATACCTGAACCATAGGAGGCAACTCCACCTGATAATTCTAAGTTAGCACCGATTTTGATTGTGTCTCCACCTGAAGCCGTTTCTTTAGTTCCGCAACCAGCCAGTAATCCAGCTACTAATGCTGAAGCCATTAGTACAGAAGTGATTTTTTTCTTTAAAACCATGAAATTTCCCCCTTTTTAAATAATCGTTCTTTATTACTAATTTTGTTCAAAATAATTAGTAATTCTTATTATCAGATTATTTAGTTTAATCTATCGCTAGTATAATAGTTTTTGATTAGTCTGTCAAAACAATATTTTGTGAATAATGCTATTTTTCAAAAATATTTTAGCGCTATAGTAGGTTAAATAGAAAAAGAGCCTTCTCTAAACGAGAAAGCTCTTTATTTATTAGTTTACTGTGGGTTTTTCTATAACTACATTTTCTTTTTTCCTTAGAGAAAAGGTAATTACAAAAAGTAACATTATTATTGTAATTAACGAAATAATAGTGCTTCCTGTAAATCCAAGTACAACATATCCAATCGCTGCAATCCCTGCACAAACGAGTGCATAAGGAAGCTGTGTCATAACATGATCCATATGGTTGCAACCTGCTCCAGTTGAAGACATAATCGTCGTATCAGAAATAGGAGAGCAGTGGTCACCAAATACAGCACCAGCTAATACAGCTGCCATTGCTGGTAATAATAAATTTATATCTGAAGCCGCGGCGATATTACCAGCTATCGGCAGCAAAATGCCAAATGAACCCCATGAAGTTCCTGTACTGAAGCCCATAATCCCTGCAATGATAAATAAAATAACTGGTAATAATGAAATATCCATATTGGAATTTTCCACAATACTCGCCATGTATTTCCCTGTTTCCAGTTGACCAATTAAATCTGAAATTGTCCAAGCAAATAATAGGATGTATACAGCAGGTAGCATTGACTTTGCACCTGATAAAGCACCTTTTCCAATAACATTACCGCTCACAGCTTTCAAAACAAACGCTTGGCGGATAAATAATCCCAGTGCAACGGCTAAGCCAAGGATTCCTCCAAGAATGAGCGATTTTGACACATCTGTATTTTCAAAAATAGCTAGAATGGAAGCATTTCC
>JAEWIG010000115.1 GCA_023387295.1 Bacillota bacterium
ATATTGAACAGATGGAAGGGTCTTCCTTTTATGTTTTAAATGTAAAAAAATTGAGAGAAAACTATCAAAAAATCGAAACAGCTTTTAAGAGTAGATATGATAATTTTATTATTGGCTACTCTTATAAAACTAATTATCTTCCATATATGTGCAAGGCATTATCTAAATTAGGAGCTTATGCTGAGGTAGTTTCACGATTAGAGTACGATTTAGCATTAAAATTAGAGCAAGATCCGAAAAAGATTATTTTTAATGGACCTTTAAAAAATAGGGAAGATGTTTATCTAGCTTTGAAGAATGAAAGCATTATTAATGTTGACTCCCTTGATGAAATCCAATTGGTGAAAGAATTTTGTGAAAGTAATCAACAAAATGAAGTGAAAATTGGACTGAGATTGAATTTTGACCTCTCAGAAAATGGTGTCAGTCCACTTATAGAAGGATATGAGTTAAGTCGTTTTGGTATTTGCATCGAAAATGGAGACTTAGAATTAGCGATAGCTGAATTAGATAGTGTAGAGAATATAAAAATAATTGGCTTGCATGGGCATTTCACAACTAGTAAAAGAAAGGTTGAAACGTTTAGAAAGATTACAAAGGTCCTGTGTCAAATTTCAAAGGAAAAGGATCTAAAGGATTTGGAGTATATCGATATTGGTGGCGGAATGTTTGGTGAAGTTCCTAAAACGTTAATTGCAGATACACCGACTTTTGACGATTACGCAGCGGCAGTATGTAGAGTAATGAACGAGGAATTCAATTCTACTAGGAAAAAGCCCACACTAATTATTGAACCAGGAATTGCGATGGTAGCAAATGCATTTGTTTTTATTGCAAAAGTAAAAGGAATCAAAAGAATAACTGATAAGAATTACGTCCTTGTCGATGGCAGTGTTCATAATATAAAGCCAACAATGCATAATAAAAATTTACCGATGAGGATAGTTAGGGAAAATAACGATGCAAATATAGATAAAGATATTTTTAATATTGTTGGGTATACATGCTTGGAAAAGGATTATTTAGCAAATGATTTTTACGAAGTAATGCCAGAAAAAGATGATTATATCATGTTTGAAAATGTTGGGGCATATACGATTGTTTTTAATCCACTTTTTATAAAGGCGAGGCCAGCAATTATTGCAATAGATGAAAATGAAATAACTGTTGCCAGGAAAAAAGAAACGTTTAAACAATTCTTTAATGAAGAAATCTATCATTTTTAATCGTTGATAAGTGGGGGATAATCAGTGAATATTTTAATTTGTAGTGTAGGTCGGCGTGTTCAATTAATTAACTATTTTAAAGAGGAACTAAACAAAATTGATGGGAAAGTTATTGCTGTTGATTGTGATATAACTGCTCCAGCACTGCACCACGCAGATATTTTTGAGATTGTACCAAGAATTGATCATCCGGAATATATTCAAAATATTAAAGATATTTGCCATAAATATAATGTTAAAGGTGTTCTTTCGCTAATTGATCCTGAGCTTAGTTTATTAACTTTTCATAAGGAGGAATTTAGAAAAGAAGGAATTCAGATTATCATTTCCGATAAAAAAGCAATTGATATTTGTTTTGACAAATATTTAACCTATCAATTTTTAAAAGAACATCAATTACCTTCGATTCCAACCTATATTGAATTAGAAGAAGTGTTGAAGGAACTTCATGTTGGAAATTTACAGTTTCCATTAATGGTTAAACTAAAAAATGGCAGCGGAAGTAATGGCATTCATAAGGTTACTAATAGTTTTGAACTTGAAAGTCTTTTAAACTCAAATCACGATTATATAGTACAACCCTTTATGCAAGGAAGCGAATATTGCGTTGAGTGCTACATAGATTTAATAAGCAAGAAAACAACTAACTTTTTTAGTAAAAGAAAATTAAATATGAGAGCTGGGGAAACAGATAAATCTGTCGTTGTGAAGGATCCGATTCTCCATATATTAACGAAAAAATTAATTACTGCCCTTGGTCCAGTGGGACCTGTTGATATTGATTTTTTTAAGACGGAAGAGGGGTATGTAATCTCGGAAATAAATCCGCGATTTGGTGGGGGCTATCCATATGCGTATCAAATGGGACAAAACTTTATCAAAGCGATCATAAGCAATTTAATGGGCTTTTCAAATGAAACCTATGTTAACTATATTGGCGAATATGAAGAAGGGGAAACAATGGTAAGGTATGATCAATTTGTAGTGCTGTAAAAACAGAAGTGTGGGAGAATAAGAAGAAATTTCATAAAATAGTCTTGCACCGAATATAAAGTGTAAAAAGCCAAAGGAATGGAAGAAATTATGACTCGATAAAATGTCTAAATATAGTTTACAAGATGGTGAGATTATGATTAATAGAATAGGTTATTTTTTAAGCAGTAAGAGAAATATAGTGAATAATATGAGACTTGATAGCTTATATTTGTGTCCAGGAGAATATGTTTTCGATAAACATTTAAAATATTTAATAAAAAAGGATACTGATTCGAAAACTAGATCGAAAATTGAAGGGATTTTAAACATAAAAGGGATTAATAACCTTTTGAAGAAACTTGTTATCCTTGCATTGAAAACGATATTATTTTGTCAAAGTACAAGTATATTGAATAAAGGTAATTTACAAGGATTTACGGGAAGTGTTTATATACCAGTTAGAAGTACTAGTGGATATGGTGACAGAAGGATATTTGATATAAAAAATAATAAAGTTTTAACTATATTTACTGACAGGAAAGATTATCAAGCAGTTTTAGCGACCTATCATAACTTTAAAGATTACTTTTCAATGCCAAATATATTGTGGATTGATGATGAAAGGCAATTAATTATTGAGGAACTTATATTATTCCATCCAACATCTTTTTGGTCAGAAAAAGATCATGATAATGTGCTTGATACCGTTTTTGAAAGGTATCTAGAATATTTCCGATATTGCGAAAAGAGTCAAACCTTTACGACTTTTTCTACGAATGATATTGAATTTTCATTGATAGAAGAGGAGGAGCTTCTTTTTATTAAGGAAGAAATAAGCAAAGAAATTCTAGACTTTAAAATTCCTTTTGTCATGATACATGGAGACCTTTGGACATCGAATATTTTATTGGAGAAATCCGATGATTATGAAATGAAATTAATCGATTGGGAGTATTCCAAGGAATTACTCTTTTTTTATGACTTTTTTACACTTATTTGGCTTGAGTTTTATATGAATAACAATCAATATTATTTTAAAAAATATATAAATGGTGAATATGATCACTTTTTCACGGAGATATTTTCTGTGTTTGAACTTTCTTTTAAACCGACATATAGATTTGAGTATTTTCATTTATTTTTCTTATATTTTTATAAAGAAAGACTAATAAAGATGGATAAGAAGCTTAGATTTTCTATTTTAAATAAATACAAATTACTTATGAAAGGATACATCAATCAATAAGAAGTGATTAATTTTTTTTATTTTATTTTTATTTGTCTGTTTTAAAGCAACTCTCCGGCGCTGATAACCGAATCCCTATAACGCTCAATTGTTACCACCTACTTTATTGGTGCGAAATTAAGTTTATAACACCCAGATTACAATTCATTTTTTCAGCAGAATATATAATAATGTAAGGAAAATCCTGATTGAAAAAACAGAAATTTTAAAAAGATAAAAGTCACTATGTTAATTTTTCGCATAGTGACTTATTTTATTTTTGTCAAAAAGATAGGAGGAAAACATTAATGCCAATTCTTATCACAGGTGGTGCCGGTTACATTGGAACCCATACTTGTATCGAGCTTCTCAAATCAGGATATGAAATCGTAGTTGTTGATAATTTCTCAAACAGTAATCAAGAAGCATTAAGACGTGTTTCAAACATTACAGGAAAAGATTTTCCTATTTATGAAGCAGATTTATTAGATAAAAAGCAACTGGTAAAGGTGTTTACAGAAAATAAGATTGAAGCCGCTATCCATTTTGCTGGTTTGAAAGCGGTTGGAGAATCAGTTACTCAGCCGACCCGTTATTATCAAAACAATATTATTGGTACGATGAATTTATGTGAAGTGATGGAAAGTTTCGGTGTCTATCACATCGTTTTTAGCTCCTCAGCAACAGTTTACGGATTATCAGATATTGTTCCGTTTAAAGAAAATTTCCCACTACAGGCAACCAATCCTTATGGTCGTACGAAATTAGTGTGTGAGCAGTTGCTCCAAGATCTGTTCACATCTAATCCGAAATGGAGCATTGCAATCCTTCGATATTTTAACCCGATTGGCGCACATAGCAGTGGTTTGATCGGGGAGGATCCAAATGGAATTCCAAACAATCTCCTTCCTTTTATTTCACAAGTTGCAGTCGGCAAATTAGCTGAATTAAAGGTATTCGGAAATGATTATCAAACTCATGATGGAACGGGTGTTAGAGATTATATTCATGTAGTTGATTTAGCGAAAGGACACTTAAAGGCACTTGAAAAAATCACCAATATCAAAGGGGTAGAAATTTATAATCTAGGGACAGGAATCGGATACAGTGTGCTAGAAATCATCAAAGCTTTTGAAAAAGCATCAGGCCAAAAAATTCAATACCGTATTGTTGAACGAAGACCTGGCGATATTGCGATTAGTTATGCTGATACGACAAAAGCAAAAAGAGAACTAAATTGGATAGCCGAAAGAGGTATTGACGAAATGTGTAAGGATTCTTGGCGCTGGCAAGTAAATAACCCTGATGGATTTGAAGAAAATAATCAACCAGACACAATGAAAATATCATTATGACTCTTTTGGAATAAGGCTAAAGAAGATAGGGTTTAAGGGGAATTTAAAAAAGACATAATACTGTAAAATTTTTTCAACAATTTTTCGACAAAATTCGAGGAAAAAATCTTGACGATTTTTGAAAATGGGAGTATTATATAGAAGTTGTATGAAAAAGATGCCGATGATAATGAGAAAGCTTATTATCATAACAAAATTAGATGATTTCATATATACTCTCTTTAAATTTTTTTCACTTCCTAATGTGAAGAGAATAACATACGCGGGTGTAGTTTAGTGGTAAAACCA
>JAEWIG010000343.1 GCA_023387295.1 Bacillota bacterium
CAACATAGGAGAGAGGAACAGTATTCCAATTTTTATTTGAATCCTTATGCCGGAACGTGAGATATTTTTTTAGTAACGGAATGATAGCTGTTTCGTCAAGAAAGCTTCTTTTATATCCATAGGAAGATGCTAATTCCATCGCTTTATGTACCGTGTCCAAGGCTAATTCTGTACTATCCACTTTCATATAACTGATTGCTTCAAGTATGGAAGCTTCGATGATGGTTGAAATCTGTTCCTCAAGGATGGCTTTTTCTTTAACGCGGATTGCCATTGTCAATGCTTCTTGAAAATTACTCGTTGCTAGTAAAAATCGGACGTAAACGAGCAACCAGAATTCTTGACCTAACTCAATTTTTAGCATGTCTGGCCTTTTTGTTATGAATAGCTCTATTTCCGCATTTGTCGTGTCAGATTCCATTAAATAACAATGAGCCTTCATCGCTTGCAATGAACGAATCCAATACCACTCTGTCACGCTTTCCATGGCATGAGCTAACACAGCGTGAGCAGCGGTAAATTGTTTTTTGGCCATATAAATCCTACTTTTTAATATATAGAGAGGAATGGATAAACCAGAATCTTGAAAACGATAGGCATATTGCAATCCACCTTCTATTTCACGTAGTGCATCATCAAGTAAATTTGCTTCATACATGGTCTCGGCCAACACACCATAGGTAAATCCCATCATATTTTGTTCTTTGAATTCGGTTTGTTGAAAGAAATTTGCAAATGCAATCGATTCATCGACAGGAGAAAACTTTCCCTTTGATCCTATTAACGTTCGAGATATTTTCGCTTCAAACTGATTGTATTGCATAGGAATATGATCCCATCTTGAACTTACTCGTCCCTTTTGAAGCTGAGCCAAAATAATTTCAACCACTTGCTCTTTATCATCCCCAATTCCTGAAATAACGTATGCTTTTAAAGTAGTTAAAATACTAGCGACTCCTTGATGAGCGGGGTGATCCATCCATTGATCAAGAGTATGTCTTTGTTCGAGTTCATCGATTATTTGTTTTGCTTTTTGTAAGTCAGGAACAGAAGTTAGGGCAATGGTATACATGACAATCGTTTCAAAAGGAAGTGGATATTTATCTTTTCGGAGTATATCCACCCAACGAACAAATGTCGATATTTGACCTGTTTCAAAGATATCTACTAGGTAGGTCGTGATCCATGAATCCGCCAGTTTATAGATTTGTTGCTGAAGCACTAATTCTATTGCTGAAAAATAATCTCCTTTTTCGAGCAAGAGGGTCGCGGCCTTTTTAAAAATGGCTGTCACTTGTTCTTCGAGGTAAACATTTTTCATCTCCGTTTGAAGAACATCAGCGAATAATTGATGGTAACGAAACACAGGACGATTTGAAGACATACGAACGGTAAACACACCTTTTTCAACAAGCTCTACTAATATATTGTAGCTATCTGAGCGATTGGTTAATGAATTACAAACCTTCGGATCCAACATGTTGAGGACTGAGGTTTGTAAAAGAAAATCCTGAGTAGAAGGTGATAGCGTTTCAAAGATTTCTTTCATTAAATATTCAGCTACAAATGGGTGTGTTCCATCCCATTTTTCTGCATCTAACTCAACCGTCGCCATCGATAAGCTAGCCAACTGAATACCGGCTACCCATCCTTCTGTCATATCTAATACATCTCGATAAATCTTATCGCCATTGGTTATAAGATTTTTCTTTTTATATAATGCTTCCACTTCCTCATAGGTAAAGCATAGCTGCTTGATATTTATTTCTGTAAGCCATGATTTTATCCGCCATCTAGCTAAGGGAAGGGGAAGGCTTGTCCGACTTAATAGATAGACGCGAATGTTACTCGGCAGATAGTCGATAAAGCGAATCATCATTTCATGAATGATAGGATGCTCAATAACATGATAGTCATCTAAGACAATATGTAAAGGTTCTTCAAGGGTGCTTATTTCATTGATGAGAGAATCGATTATAAGTTCATGCGGAGAATGAAAATGTGAAGCAAATAGTGGAAACAACCGTGTATCTAAATCATTGTTGAGAGTTTCTGCAACAGATTGTATGATGTATTTCCAAAAACGAATGGGATCATTATCAAGAGCATCAATCGAAAACCAGGAAGTAGGTTCGTTGATTTGACTTATCCATTGACTAAGGATAGTTGTTTTCCCATAACCACCAGGGGCTTGGACGATTGTTATTTTCGTAGAATCTCCTTCCTTTAATAATTGATATAGCCTCTCTCGAGTGATAACCATGTTTGTCACATTTGGTACCTTAGTTTTTGAGTTTAACCAAATGGTATTCATTTTAATCTCTCCTTTTGAAATCACTGTATGCAACTCTGGCAACACGTTCCATTCCGATTTCTTTTAACAATGAAGCAAAGGACTTCTTGTGAAAAGGTAAAAAATGGTCTTTGATATAGTATAAATGATTTCATGACAATACAACATGCATTTTTCAAGTAATAAACTTGTCTATTTCCTTTTAAATGAATATTAGGTACACTAAATTTCATATGCTTATAGAAAAGAAGGTTTAGCGAGTGCCAAACGAACATAACAAGTATCAAAATCAATCATTGTTTAGTATTAC
>JAEWIG010000125.1 GCA_023387295.1 Bacillota bacterium
GTATTTGACCTTAGTGTTTTAGAAACGACTATGTTACCTGCACTGGCACATGATTCGCTTCTATTTAAAAACATCGGTGACGAACCACTCAATAAGATTATTCAGCTATACACAGAATTTGACAAGCAAATATTCATTGCTTTTGACAAAGGCGAATCTTACTCAGAAGAAACGAGCCTGATTCTTAATAGCACTGCTGTCATTCGCCTTAACGAAAATGGCGATGAACTATTTGGACGCTCATGGAATATCAAGGAGTGAGAATTATGGGTATCAGTCTAAGTTACAACCGATTATGGAAACTGTTGATAGATAGAGGAATGACTAAGCAGGATCTTCGAAAAATCACAGGTCTAAGCTCTGCCCCAATTGCTAAGTTAGGCAAAGGTCAGAATGTTAACACTGATGTGCTAATTAGAATATGCAATGCATTGAACTGCGATTTACACGACATTGTAGAAACTGTTCATGATGAAAATAATGGTAAGGAGACTTAAAATGAGTGCTGTTAGTGATAGAAATATAGCGATAAAACGGATTCTGGACACTCTATATGCCAGAGCGATAGATAATAATCTACCAATTGATGAAAGTGAATATCACGAGTCCTTGGATATGTTATTTTCAACAACAGCTTGGGGATTTAGGGAAATCCTCTTAGTTGTAGTTGTTGGTATGAACCTCGATTCTTCCTTTAGGGCATCCACAGGTCTTTACGATTGCAATCCAAGGGCAATTTATGAAGGACCTATCAAAGACTTTCTTATAGAAAAAGAGATACCCCACCGCAAATCTGGTCCGCTTAACATTGCAAAAGCAACTGTTGGCTTAGATACCACCTGGGCTGCACAGAGAAGACCTGCAAAAGTTGCTTTTGAAGTTGTTAACCTAATTCAATACATGGAAAATACAGAGGGTAACTCTATTAATAAAATAAATAATATTGGTGTCTCTTTATTGCGCAGATTAATTTCCGAATCAAAACGTATTGAAGCACTTACTGTTGAAATTGAACCATCGGCAGATCCAGAGTTTTTATACTATTTGTGTTATGAGTTAATTACGAAAGTTCCGGATGCTGGAAACACACCACAGAAGATAATTGCTTTCTTGTTAAAAAATTATCATAAATCTATGGATACAGGAATTATTGTAACCGGAGAAGAGGATCGTGCTTCTGTAACAAGCACAACAAGTAAAAAACCTGGTGATGTAAATGAGGAATCTTCATGTGGTATCATTTATAAAGTCTACGAAGTTACGGTTAAACCTTTTGACTTAGCTAGAATCCGAGACTCATACGATAGTATATTAAAATATAACAGAGCAAATAATACTAGTTTAGATGAAATAATGGTAATCTGTCGTAAAGAAGATTGTCCAATCGATATTAAAAATAGCGGTCTACATTCATTTATTGGTAGCTATGGATATCAAAATATTACGTACTACTATTTAGATATTTACGAGTGGATTTCAGATAGACTTTACCATATGACCCAAGAAGGCCGTATCGCTTTCTACAATGATTTGAATTCCTACATATCGGATATAAATACAGCTGAAACTGTTAAGGTATTATGGAGTAATTTACATCAATGAATAATTAAAGAAATGAGAGGCTAGCGTTATAATCTAACACCAGCCTCTCATTTCTTATTTATTGCTTATTTCTAAATAGTTTATAGTTGCTTTTGCTACTGCTTCTGCTAATTTACATGGTACGGCATTCCCTATTTGAGTATAGATTTTCCCTTTATTGCCGCAAAATATATAGTCATCTGGAAACGTTTGAATTCGAGCAGCTTCTTTTATTGTTATACGTCTTAGTCTGGAAGGTGCCTCGTTAAACTCAGGTGCTATTGTCCCATCTTGTAATTTTTTATGATAGTCAACAACCCAATCTTCGTTAGCATCTCCGTAAAGATAATCTTCATCCACGAATGGTGTCTTGTTCCCTCCCATAGAGGCAGGTAGCGTATTTGCATATCCATCAACATCAATCGGTCTTCCTTGCCCGTTAAAGTACATACCTGCATAAGGTGACTTTCTCATCACAGGACGAGTAGCAAATGTTATTTTCGCTGTACAAGTGAGTGGATTAGACTCTGTTCCAGCACGACCTATTCCATTCAAAACTTCTTTAATAACAGGTGCCTTAGTTTTTTGTTCTTCTAGCAGATTATTCATATTATATTCGAAGAAAGGATCTTGATTATCTTTAATTCCAATAAAGAAAACTCTTTCTCTTTTTTGTGGAACACCAAACTCTGTCGCATTTAATACAACTGGAATGCATAAGTATCCCATTTCACGAGTTCTATTCATGAATTTTTCTCTCACTGCGCTCCATTTTTCCAAGACTCCTAAAGCCTTAACATTTTCCATTACAAATGCTTTAGGTTGTACTATCTCTACCGCATCAAGAAATGTGAATATTAGTTTACTACGCTCATCATTAGGATCCATTTTGCCTGCCACAGAAAATCCTTGACACGGTGGTCCTCCAAAAACAAAATCTATACCTCTATAGAGCGCAAGGCTATCAATAACATTGTTTATATCATCATTTACCATTACACCGTTTGAGTGATTCGCATTATATGTTTCTGCAGCCTCTTTCATTAGCTCGTTAGCAAATACAGTTTTAATACCAGCTTTTTCGAAACCGATATCCATACCCCCAGCCCCAGTAAACAGTGAAATAGCACTATATTGGTTACTCATTATTCGTCCCCCCATCATCATCTTTACAGATGCGTAAAATCAAAGAACCATCGGAAGCATCCAAGTATATATCAAATTTTGTTTTTCCTTTTTCTACATTCATATTGGAAAGAATTGCTTTGGGTAAACGAACTCTCATGTCC
>JAEWIG010000349.1 GCA_023387295.1 Bacillota bacterium
ACCTTATTCTTAACTACTTTAATCTTCGTCTTATTCCCAACCATCTCAGTTCCCTGCTTTAATGTCTCAGCACGACGAACTTCAAGACGGATTGTAGAATAGAACTTAAGCGCTCTTCCACCTGGTGTTACCTCAGGGTTTCCGAACATGACACCAACTTTTTCACGAATCTGGTTAATGAATATAGCAATCGTTTTTGACTTATTAATTGCACCTGATAGCTTTCTAAGCGCTTGAGACATTAAACGCGCTTGAAGACCAACATGGGAATCTCCCATTTCTCCTTCAATCTCTGCTTTTGGCACTAGAGCAGCAACAGAGTCGATAACAAGAATATCAACGGCACCACTTCTTACAAGTGCCTCTGCAATTTCAAGTGCTTGCTCTCCCGTATCTGGCTGTGAAAGTAATAATTCATCGATATTAACCCCAAGGTTTTGAGCGTAAACAGGATCAAGAGCATGTTCTGCATCAATAAAAGCTGCTTGACCACCTGCTGCTTGCACTTCTGCAATAGCGTGCAATGCTACAGTTGTTTTACCAGAACTCTCAGGTCCATAAATTTCAATGATTCTACCTCTAGGATATCCACCAACTCCTAGGGCTGCATCTAATGCTAGAGAGCCACTTGGTATCGTAGAAATTCTTCTATCAGTTTGTTCCCCAAGCTTCATGATAGAACCTTTACCAAATTGCTTTTCTATTTGTTTTAACGCCTGCTCAAGAGCAGCTTGACGATCACTCACGCAATTTTCCTCCTTTAAAAACCTTTACTAGGTTTGTTCCTGTTATGACTGCTTATCTTTACTATAAACGTTTTCAGGTAGTTTGTCGAGTAAAAATTCGAACATCCATTCGTCTTTTTTTCTTGTGTGATAGATGGTGAAAATAGAAAAATTACTAGAGGAAAATGGCATTTTCATAGTCATTCTAGTAAAGAAAACGAAGAAACCTCTTATTATCTGAAAATATAAATGAAAGAGAGACAAAAAATCAGAATGCACTATTCGGCATTCTGATCCTCTTGTAATCTCTTAATTAAAAAGTAACAGCCGTATTTAACACTTCTTTCGCGAATAGAATCCCTAGTTCCTCCAAGACTTACCTTCTCAACTTGGACTGGTCTTCCTTTCACAGATATTCCGATATAAACTGTACCGACAGGCTGACCTTCCAAATCATCTGGACCAGCTACACCGGTAAAACTAATTCCAATATCCGCCTTCATTAGCTGCGAAACATTTATCGCTAACTCTTTGGCACACTCAGGGCTTACAACCCCTTTTTCCTCGATGGTTTGTTGCTTAACATTTAAAACGGTTTTCTTCACTTCATTTGTATAGCAAACGATTCCACCTTTAAGTACACTGCTTGCCCCAGGTAGAGCTGTTAATTTCTCTTGGAACATTCCTCCTGTTAAGCTTTCTGCACAGGAAATGGTCAATCCAGTTGCTTTTAGTAATGTTGTCAGTTTATCCATTAGCGATGTTTCATCATATCCGTAGAAATATTCATTTACGCGCGAGAGAATTTCCTTTTCCGTTTCATCTAGTAACTGGATTGCGACAGACCGTTGCTCATGTTTGGCTGTCACTCTTAAAGTAACCTCACCATTTGAAGCGAGTGGGGCTATCGTTGGGTTACTTTGCTTATCAATTAAATCCTCAACTTCTGTTTCTAATTGTGCTTCTCCAATTCCAAAAAATCTTAAAACACGGGAAACAATCACTTCATCACCTTGAAGTTTAGAACGAAGAGCAGGAAAACCATATGTCAAAAACATCGGTTCCATTTCATGAGGTGGACCTGGAAGCAGCATATACATCCGCTCATTTGTTTCTAGCAGCATACCAGGTGCCATTCCATTTTCATTTGGCAATACCTTGGCACCCTCTAGAACAAGTGCTTGCTTTTTATTATTTTCGGTCATTTTGCGTTTGGTCCGTTCAAAAAAAAGCTCTATTGTCTTCATAGCATGCTCATCCATAATAAGCTGCCTATTTAAATGCTTTGCAATTGTTTCCTTAGTTAAATCGTCTTTTGTTGGACCTAACCCTCCTGTAAAAATAAGAAGATTTGATCGTTTCTCAGCTATTTCTATTGCCGACTTTAATCGATTCGGGTTGTCACCAACAGCTGTATGATAAAAGACATTAATGCCTAAAGTAGCTAGCTGCTTTGACAAAAAGCGCGCATTCGTATTTACAATTTGGCCAAGCAACAACTCAGAACCGACTGCGATAATTTCTGCATTCATTCAAACGCCACCTTATTTTGAATTGAAAAAGACCTGCTTGTTTTTTGCGAAATAATCCCAGCCAGACCAAATAGTGAAAAACATAGCTACCCAAAGTGCGATGTCGGCAAAAGGAAATGAAACCATTTCAAAAATAATATTATGTAATAATAACGCAGAAATAGCGACTATTTGCGTCCATGTTTTTATTTTTCCTAACATATTAGCCGCCACAACTTCTCCACCTTCTGCTAAAAGAAGACGCAAGCCTGTCACAGCAAATTCTCGGCTAATAATGATAATTACGATCCATGATGGAGCATAATTCAAGTCCACTAGAACGATTAATGCAGCAGATACAAGTAATTTATCTGCTAGCGGATCAAGGAACTTTCCTAGGTTGGTGACAAGATTTAGCTTCCTTGCATAATAACCATCAACCCAATCAGTAGCAGAGGCAATAATAAAGATTAAAGCCCCTACAAGGTGGGTTACAGGAAGTGTCGCACCAAGAAAAGACACATCTCCCCATTCAAATGGAACGAGCATGATGATTAAAAATATTGGGATTAAGAAAATCCTAGAGATTGTTATTTTATTTGGCAAATTCATGAGGTACCTCCAATTTAGTAAATCAAAAACAAAAGCGCAAGCGCCTCGGTCACCCCCGACAAGCACAAGATGAGCCTCTTGGAAAGGTGAGCTTTACCTTTCTGAGAGGATTGAATTGTGACCTCAAGTGGATAGGCGCTGGAGCTAAACGTAAACACACTTTATTATAAGTTACAACAATTTGCGAATATAAATTATATTATCTAGCGAAAAATAGTCATCACTATGATGACTATTCGTTGTTCTTTAAATAGCGAATGGTAATTTCCTGACGAACAGACTCTGATGGTGGAATCGCGAATTCAACTTTTTCATCATTAACGTAAATTTCTGTTTCAGTTGATCTGCCGACTACTATTACCGCTTCACCTTCATTTGTAAAATCAAAAGTTTGGCTCTCGGTTCCACCTTTTGTCAGCATCCCCTGATAAAAAGAAACCCCTTTTCCATTCTTGATATCTACCCATGTTTCACCAGTTGAGGCCACTTTTAATTCGAATGTATCCGTATTTTTCAATTCATAAACGGTGTTTCTTCCACTCGTTTCGGCAGTAGTCAATTCTTGTTTCTTCACATCAGGAACCACTTCTTCTTTTTTATCAGCATCATCTGTTCCATCCGTTTCAGTGCCTTCATCTTTATTATCTTCATTATCTTTAGTAAAATTCTCAGATTCTTCGAGGCTCACTTGCTCATTTCCATCGTTCTTTATTGGTTCCTTCGTGCTGTCTCCATTATCTTTTTGAGTAAAGAAATAATATAATACAGCACATGCACCAATAACAAATACAATGATTAGAATTTTAGGTAAAATATCCAATACTCTAGAATTTCCTGATGCGATGTTTTTCCTCGATTGTACTCTTGAGAGCTTTTCGGGAATATCCTCGTTCATAGTTTTGGGGATTTCAGCTTTATATTGTTCAAAGAGCTCATCAGACTGAAGACCTACTGCTTCGGCATACTGTTTAATAAAAGCTCGAACATAAAACTGCCCAGGCATCATACTATAATTTCCCTCTTCTATACCAACTAAATACCGTTTTTGAATTTTAGTAGCAGCTTGTAAGTCATCCAGACTCATTCCTTTTGCTAAGCGAGCTTCCTTTAGTATTCTACCAATTTCTGTCAATTATAACACCTTCCAACTCAAGAAAAATCAAAGCCCCCGAAATCAGTTTCAGAAAACATTTTCGTTTTATCAACAATATCATACGTAATT
>JAEWIG010000245.1 GCA_023387295.1 Bacillota bacterium
ATCTCAACCTTCCAGCATGATGGATGCTCAATGATTTCAGCAGGGATAAGTGGATTGACTTTTGCACCCCCAGAAAGGAACCCCATACAATCTTGATGCCTGATTAAAGATGGTCCAATCCAATCCAAATAACTCATTGCCGAAGCCCGCTCAAATTCATTTAAAAGCCAACTAGTATGTTCTGTAGATTGCTCCCATTGAGATAATTTTTTCTCAATATTTTTGACCGAGGATAGTAAAAATAGTTTTTCCTTCGCCCTTGTAAGAGCTACATAAAGAACTCGCATCTCTTCTGCCAACATTTCCATTTTCTTCTTCCGCTTAAAAGCCATTTGTGGTAGAGATGGATACGATATGCGTTTCTCGGCATTTACATATTTAGTAGCAAATCCATATTCTTTATCGAGCATATACGCTTTCTTTAAGTCCATCATATTAAAATTACGAGCGAGCCCGCCTATGAACACATAAGGAAATTCTAATCCCTTACTGCTATGAATCGTCATGAGGCGAACGACATCTTCCTGCTCTCCAAGAGCACGGGCAGCCCCTAGGTCATCACCTCTATCACGCATCCGTTCTATAAAGCGTAAAAAACGGAACAAACCTCGAAATGATGTTGCTTCATATTGTTTTGCGCGGTCATAAAGAGCACGTAGATTTGCTTGCCTTTGTTTCCCTCCAGGCAATCCACCAACAAAATCGTAAAATCTTGTTTCCTGTAGTAAATGCCAGATTAATGCAGAAAGAGAGTCTCGCCTAGCCATTACACGCCAGTCCTTTAACTGTTCAAAAAATGGTCTAACTTTTTCATAGAGATATTCTGTTTCTGCTGAAGGACCCTTTTCGCAAAATGCAACAAAAGCCTCGTAAAAAGAACTTTTCTTATTTTCTAGTCTTATTCGTGCCAGCTCAGATTCAGTTAAGCCGACAATTGGTGAACGTAACACGGAAGCAAGCGGAATATCTTGAAATGGGTTATCAATGATTTTTAAAAGCGACATCATAATCGCAATTTCTGTTGCTTCAAAATAGCCAGTAGACAAGTTCGCATATACGGGAATTCCTTGTTGCTTAAATTCCTCCATTATTTGCGGAGCCCATGTCATTGAGCGCAGCAAAATAACAATATCTCGATACATGGCTGGTCTCATTGATTTTGTTTTCGGATTGTATACTTCCTTACGTTCTGAAATAATTTCCTTAATTTTTGCAGCCATATATCTTGCTTCTAGCTGAGAAGCAGCAAGATCGGCTGTATCAAAACCTTCCTGCTCTTCCTCTTGCTCAACTTGTCCATCAAGATCAATGATCGCTAGTTCAATTGGGTAAGGGGTCTCTTCTGGATATGGAGCGCCATTTACTAATTCTGCTGCTTCATCATATTCAATTTCACCTACTGAAACACCCATGATTTGTTTAAAAATATAGTTTGTCCCTTGAAGAACTTCCTTACGGCTTCGGAAATTCCTTGCAAGATCGATTCGTAGTCCCGTTTCCTCTGTAAGACTTGCAAATCGATTATATTTTCCTAAAAATAAATTTGGTTCCGCTAGGCGGAAACGATAAATAGATTGTTTTACATCCCCGACCATGAACAGGTTTCCATCATGCTCCGTATCTTTCGTCACTAGCTTCAAGATTGCTTCCTGAACCATGTTAACGTCCTGATACTCATCAACAAGAACTTCTTTAAATTGCTTTCTACAATTTAAAGCTGCTGCTGAAGGCATAAGTTCACTATCACGATTTCCTTCTGTTAAAATTTCTAAGCAATAATGCTCGAGATCAGCAAAATCGACGAGTCCTTTTTCTGCTTTTACTTCGTTAAAGCGATGAGAAAACTCCTTTACAAGGTAGACAAGAGTCGCAATATGCTGCTTCATTTCTCTCATATCACGAATGAAGCTCTCTGGCTTTCGAGAAAAAAGCTCATCCTGTAAATCCTTAATCATTTTCTTTGCTTTGTCCCTAAGCTTACTTGCTTTTTCGATTAATGCTTGATCATACTCATCACCTTTACAAATCTTGGCTCTTCCAAACGTCCAAGATTGCATTGCCTCATATAGAGTCCCCCATGAATCTTTACTTGCTGCGATTAATGTTTCGACCACAAGAAGATCATCAAGATAATTATCTGCACGTGGTGCGGGACCACCAGGAAGCTTTGTGAGTGCTAAGCCATATTCAAGTAGTTGTTTCGCTCCATTAAGCTGTAAATCAATATCCTCTAATAGCGATTGAATGAATGGAAGCTGCTCAATTTTTACCGTTTCATCTACCTCGTACATTTGAACAATAGAATCTAAATATTGGTTTGGAGACGGGTTCGCTTTTGCAAAATCATATAAATCATGAATTATTGCTTGTAGAGCCGTATCGGTTCGGTCATTTGTAAAGGTATCAACAAGTGCAAAGAATGCCTCGTTTCCTTCCTTTCCGTACTCCTCTTCAAATAGCTCTTCAAGCACCTCATCCCTAATAAGTTGTGCTTCTGTTTCATCAGCAATGCGAAAGCCTGGATCAATATTGAGCATATAGTAATACTTACGGATCATTTCTAAACAGAAGGAGTGCAAGGTAGAGATCGATGCCTTATTTAATAAACTAAGTTGTTTCCTTAAATGAACAGATTTTGGATTTGCACTAATTGCTTTTTCAAGTGCTTCACCAATTCTATGGCGCATTTCAGCTGCTGAAGCATTGGTGAAGGTAACGACTAACAGCTCGTCCACATTAATCGGCTCTTCTTCTGAAAGAATCTTTTTTATCATTCTCTCGACAAGAACAGCTGTTTTTCCAGAGCCTGCTGCTGCTGCAACAAGAATGTTCTGTCCTTTGGCCATAATGGCCTTCCATTGATCGTCCGTCCAAGTAACATCGTTAGGCTTTTCTGGAATCGTCATTTTCATGCTTATCTACCTCCTTCCTAATTAATTCTAAAACATCGTCTTTTTGCTTTAGATCGAGATTACGATAGTCATTTGAATCAAGGGATTCATCAAATTGACAAACTGATTTAAATGAACAAAAAGTACAAGGGGTCTTATCCTTCATTTTATATGGAGAAATATCAACATTACCTTCCATAATGTTGTTTCCTGTCTTTTTATAAACGTTTCGAACATAATGACGCAAATAGTCAAATTCCTGCTTGCTAGCCACTTTTGAACGTTTGGAAATGGTTCCATCCTTTTTAAATCCGGCAGAAATAATGGCCGAGTCACCAGTATCGAGTGTCTGGTCCATCATTCTTATGACATTTTCGTCCCCGAGCAATAATCCATTCATTTTAAACTTTTTAAAGATCTCCTGCTCAATATCTTCAAGTGTGAGCATTCTAGATGCGGATATCATTGGATTATGAACATGGAAATAGAGAACACCTGCTGGATCCGCTTCAGTCCCAATCAATTGATTCGAATGGGCAATAATAATGTCGAGATAAGTAATCATTTGCAAGGCTAGACCATAATAAATTTCGTTTACATTTAAATCTTTGGCACTTGATTTAT
This sequence comes from Bacillota bacterium, assembly GCA_023387295.1. GTDB lineage: Bacteria > Bacillota > Bacilli > Bacillales > Cytobacillaceae > Cytobacillus. The sequence continues at coordinate 3,516 of JAEWIG010000245.1, forward strand.
AATCAATAATACGTAAAAATGTTCCATTTCCTTCTTCCGCTTTATCAACACGGTCAATTCGACCAACAAGCTCCATTTTCCCCCCATTTTTAAGCGGAAAAGAAAGGGATGGCAAATCACCTTTCGGACCAAAGCCTAGTTCCAGACCAATAGGAGAAAAACCACTTGATTTCGCGTGTTCACTCAAGATAAATGATGCACGACTAATAATTTGTTCTAGCTTCCTTTTGATATAAGAATGACGATTGGTACTTAATAATATTTCATTCTGTAACTTTGGAGCCAGGATTTCCACCGCTTCCTGAGCAAGTATTTCACATTGTTCTCTCGTCATATCGGACCATGAGCGTTTCTGGCTCGTGACCGTTTCTGTAATGTACTTTAACGCTGCATGAAATAAATCCCCAATATCTGGTGCTTCTAAACGGAAAATTTGCCGTTCTCTTAGCTTTAAACCATGCTGTGAAAAATGCGAAAATGGACAGCCGTGAAATAATTCCATGCGTGAAACACTCGCTTGGATATTTTCACCATATAAATCCGAGCTCGTTTCTTCACCTAATCGGGCAGTACGGTTTTCGTAATGAAGACTTGAAAAGACTTTAAGGGCTCCGCTCCTCCATTGATCATTTTGCAAATAAAAATTATAAATATCCCACCAAAAATCATAAATAGGATAATTCCTTTTCTTTAATTGTAATTGAGAGGTTAAAAATGCAAGACTTGTTTTGGGGTTATCAACATATTCAAGCTGCTCCTCTTCAAGCAATTCAGCAGGATCTGTCATATAGTAATGCTGATGGCAGTCCGGAAATAAATCAGTCATTCTTTTTATATATGCTGACGGCATTAATGCTTTTCCTTCTTCGTTGGCTAAAGGGTAACTAATGAATAACCAGTCTGCTGGTGTCACAAATGCCTTATAGGCTAGAAATTCTTCATCAAGTAATCTTGTTCTGCTACCAGGTGCAATTTTCAAGCCGTTTTTCAAGAGCTGATCACGATCTTCATCAGCTAGCACGCCATCCTCAGAAAATTTAGCAGGTAGAACACCTTCATTAACGCCAATGATAAAGGCTGCTTTAATATCTGAAAGACGTGACAGTCCTAAGTCTGCTGCCATTACTTGATCGAGCGCTGGCGGTATTAGGGTAAAGCGTAACGTTTCCATGCCTGCCTCAAGAATAGATGCAAACCGCTTTACGGTTACTTCTTCTTCCCCAAGCATTTCGACAAATTGATCGAGCAAATCCATTACCGCATTCCAAACCTGACCATGCTCTCGAGATTTAACGAGTTCTCCTTTTTCTTCGGCGGCAAGACTCCATGCTTCTAATTTTGCTGGTATGTTTAGCTCTTCAATATATTGATACATCGCTTCACATAGCATTTTGCCGTTATTAGCTTTTTTAAAACGCTTCGTCAACGTTAAGAGAGGAGTTGTTATCATTTCTCTTAATTCATTTAATTCCTGTTCAGTCTCTTTTTCCGCATCTGTTTGCCCAGTTGTTGTGAACTCTAACCCACTGATTCTTCTATACGTCCATCTTTTCCCTGAGGTCCAACGATTCCCTTGTATCCCATAAGCAAGGCAATAGTTTTCAAGCTTATCCATTTGCTCACGCAAAAGACCAGCGTCTGCTGAATCTGGAAATAATAATTCTGTCTTCACAGCTCTGAAAATAGGCTCATAACGCCAGTTCCCATTGATAATTTCAAGACTAGAACGAATTAATTCAATTAAAGGGTGATTGAGCATCGTTCTTTTTTGGTCAATGTAATAAGGTATTTGATAATCATGAAAAATCGTTTCGATGATGTCTTGATAATCCTGACCATTTCTAAATAAAATAGCGATATCGCGATAACGTAATCCTTCATTTCGGACGAGCTGTTTAATTTTTCTAGCGACTCCCTCGATTTCTGCTCTTCGATTTGCCGCATGACCAATTTGGACCGCTGTCTCACCTATGAATGGTTTTGCAGGTCTTGTTTCAAAGCTTGCCTCTAAATGCTTTAATGAAGGATTTCTCCATCTTTTCTGTTCTTTGAATACAATTTCCTCTACTTCAATTCCATTAACTCTCGCCATTTCATAAATGGTCTGATAGTTTTCTCCTGTAATTCTAAATAAATGTAACTCATCTGGAGGTAGCTGATGAAAAGGCTTATCCAGTGTAAACGTAATCGTTACTTTTCGACAAATCTGCATAAGCTTTTCGACAATCATATATTCCTGTGGAGTAAAATTATAAAATCCATCAATATAGATTTCCGCTTCCTTTAAATAGCTCGACTGTGCTACTTTTTCCGTTAACAGGCGGAAATAATCTTCAGAATGAACGTATTTATCACCAATTCGTTCTTCAAAACTGTCATAAATAAGCTGGAGATCATGAAGCTTGTCCTGTAATGCTTTATTTTCAGACGTTAATTGTGCATGTTTATCGTTTATCTCTTGTGGACTTACGCAATAACGCTTAAACTCTGTAATCATTTGTTCAATTTGCTGAATAAACCCATTTTTATCAGCAGCACGTTGAAATAACTTCAACTCATCTTTTTTGTCCTCAATGATTTTCCTAATTAACATGCTAATTCCGACACTATTTAAGTGATAACGGCTTAGTCCACCTGTTTCCTGAAGAATTCTCCAAGCCAGTCGAGTAAAAGAATAAACCTGGCAGCGGACCATTCCACCTAAATCAGGGGTTGTTATTAATTTATATTCAGATAGAAACGTCATCTGTTCAGGTACTAAAAAAATGATTGGACTTCCGTCTGGATGTTGTTTAAGCTCATTTCTAATTTCATTCAGACAGTATTCTGTTTTCCCACTTCCTGAACGTCCGATTAATAAACTAACCGACATTATTTTCTTCACTTCCTTTAAGAATAGTTTTCTATTCTAGTGACTTAATTTTATCATAGAATGCAAATTGTCGGATTCATTTCTCTTCACTGATAATTACATCCGTACATAAAAAGGACTCGAATTAAACTCGAGTCCTTTGCATTATTTTAGAAGGAAATGTCCATTTCAGTTAGTGGCCAATAGCGGAGATTGACCTTTCCGACTACTTGATCGATGGAAATAAATCCGAATTGTCGACCATCCCAGCTTTGTAAACGATTATCCCCAAGGACAAAGAGCTTTCCTTCAGGGACCGTTTCAAAACCGGTTAATTCTTCTAGAGTAAAGTCCCCTGTTAATCGGCTTCCAAAGGCATCTTTGCGGTATTTTTCAAGATAAGGCTCATTTACCTTCTCTCCATTTACATAAAGCTCATCATTGCGATATTCTATCCTATCCCCAGGAAGACCAATAATTCTCTTTACAAAATCCTCTTTTTTATCATGATGAAAAACAATCACATCAAATCGTTCTAAGTCACCAATTTGATAGCTCATTTTATTAACGATTAGTTTATTTCCAGTCTCCAGGGTAGGCTCCATTGATACACCTTCAACAACATAATTAGAAAAGAAGAAAGTACGAATAAAAATAAAGATGATTAGCCCTATTGCAAATGCCTTTATCCACTCGACTCCTTCTTTTTTCAACGCCTCTTTCATTGGTCTCCCCCTTTTAAAGCTAGCTCAATGCTCTCTTTCTTTTTCCACACTCATGTTCATTCTTTTTTCTATTCTTCTTCCAACATACCATAGAATAAAGATTACCGCACCAACAATTGCTGTGCGCATCGGTCGGGTTATGAGTGAATAAATATCATAG
>JAEWIG010000259.1 GCA_023387295.1 Bacillota bacterium
TGGGGAAGTGTCGCTGCTTATTTACTTTCCTATATGGTCGCGATTACGTATATTTTCTTTAAAAGCCAAAAGCTTTATCATGTTCCGGTGTCATTTAGTAAAATGACATTTTTATTCATGTCTTCGCTTGTGGCGGTTATCGCGATTATCTATATCCAGGAAAGTAATCTTTCGAATATAAATATTGCTTTTGCATGGTTAGGCTACCTCGCAATTATTTTAATATCACGGCTCGATAAAGATCTATTGAAGAAAAGATCAGGGAGCACTTTAAAGTAAAATAGGTGATACGTTTGTTATGTAATGAAGTGCGTATTAAAGACAGCAGACTATTTAAAGAAATTACACTTCCTTTTGGTCAAATTTTCTTTAGAGGCTATATGCTGTACAAAGGGAAGCATTATTTTGCTGAAAATATTAAAGAACTCTTTCAAGAGGAAGGACTTCTTGAAAGACATTTAGATGATATCATTGGCGAATTTGCCATCATTAAAGTAACGAAACAAGAAATTAAGGCCGTTGTCGATCGCAAGCGGAGTATTCCTCTTTTTTATTACAAAGAGGACGCTCGCTGGATTGTCACCGATAAAATTTCACATTCAGCAGATAAAGTGATTCATCCAACTGCTGCTAAAGAATTTCTAATCACTGGTTTTACGGCGAATGAAAAGACTCTTTATGAAGGTGTTTACCAGATTGAAGCTGGTTCTTACGTCCGCATTTTTGCAGATGGTAAGGTTGTAAACAATGAATACTTCCAGTTCTACCATCATCCCGTTGACAGTGACATCGAGCAGTTTAGTGAAGAGCTTAAGACTGTACTGCATGCTGTTTTTGAAGATTTAATGGTGAGATTGAAAAATAAAGCTCCGATTATTCCACTAAGTGGTGGTTATGATTCGCGAATTATTGCACTTCTATTGAAAGAATATGGCGTAGAGGATATTTCCTCCTTTACATATGGGAAGAAAGAAAATAGGGAAGCTTTAATTAGTCAGGATATTGCCAATCGCCTTGGATTAAAATGGGGTTTCATCGAATATAAGAAAGATGACTGGCATCGTTGGTATCACTCGTCTGAATGGAAAGAATATGTCGACTTTGCGGTTAATGGCTCTTCCATGGCACATATTCAGGATTGGCCAGCTGTTAGAGAGATCATTGCGAAGGAAGATAGGGATTATGTTTTTATTCCTGGTCATTCAGGTGATTTCGTTGCCGGCAGTCATTTAGCCTATGAAATTACGGTCGATCGAGAGTTCTCTGCTGATGATGTAATTGATTTCACGTTGCAAAAGCATCATAAGCTCTGGGAAATCGAAAAAGGGATACATGAATCTGGTGAAGATATCTTAGCTGAGATTCGAAGATCGTTTGGAGACTTGCCTTATCAAACGAATGAACAGGCAAGTGCGTTGTTCGAATATTGGGATTGGCGTGAAAGACAAGCGAAATTCATCATTAATTCGATTCGAGTATACGAATTCTATGAGAAAGACTGGGAGATTCCGTTATGGGATGATCGGTTAATGAATTTTTTCAAAACGGTTCCGGTTGAGTTGCGCTTTAAGAAATATTTATATGATTACACCTTACATCAGATGTATCCTGAGTATTTCGCAAAGCCCGAAAAGCCAGTAGGGAAAGAGGCTTCTTTAAAAGAAAAGTATGGTGTGTTTTATAAAACGGCGAAAAAGCTATACAATAAGAAGAAGCTATATCAGCAATATTATACAGAGCCAATGGAATGGTATGGGATTTACAAAACATACCCAGATTATTTACAAGCTCTTACCTTTAATTATAATCGCTTAAAATATAAACAGCCTTATAATATAAATTCGTTTTTGGCAAAAGACTATATCCAAAAACTTGAAAGGTGATTTGCAGATGAAACTATTAACGATTATAGGTGCGAGACCTCAGTTTATTAAAGCTGCACCTGTTTCAAGAGTGTTAAGAAAACATATAGATGAGAAAATTATTCATACAGGTCAGCATTATGATGCAAATATGTCAGACATTTTCTTTGATGAGCTTCATATTCCAAAACCAGATTACCATCTAGGTGTCGGCTCTGGGAATCATGGGAAGCAAACAGGTGAAATGATGGCGAAGATTGAAGAAATCGTGCTAAATGAGCAGCCAGACTATTTAATGGTTTATGGAGACACGAACTCGACGTTAGCGGGTGCTCTTGTCGCAGCGAAGCTTCATGTTCCTGTTATTCATATTGAAGCTGGTTTACGAAGCTTTAATAAGAAAATGCCTGAAGAAATCAACCGTATTATGACTGATCATGTTTCTGAATTTCTTTTCTGTCCAACAGATACAGCTGTAGAAAATTTAACGAATGAAAATATTACTCACCATGTATTTAATATTGGCGATGTTATGTACGATGCTGTTCTATACAATCAGGAGCTTGCGAAGGAAAAGTCAACTATCCTACAAGATGCTGGTTTAACAGCAAAAGACTACCATTTAATCACGATTCATCGTGCGGAAAATACAGATGATGTTGAAAAAATGAAAAACATTCTCGATGCCTTTTCTAAAATGGAAGAGACAAAGGTTTGGCCGATTCACCCAAGAACGAAACATAAATTGGCTGATTATGGCTTACATCTTGAGGAAGTACCAAATTTAAAAGTGATTGATCCAGTTGGTTATTTAGATATGCTTACACTTGAAGCGAATGCGAAGAAAATCGTGACTGACTCTGGCGGTGTTCAGAAGGAAGCTTATTTTATGAAGGTTCCTTGTGTCACGATACGAGAGCAGACAGAATGGGTAGAGACGCTTGAAGGTGAAGCGAATATTTTGACAGGAACAGATACGGAGAAAATTCTTGCTGCTGTTCAAAAAGAAGTTCGTCCAGCGTACAAAGAAGTATTTGGTGATGGACAAGCATCTGAAAAAATTGTTGAACTGTTGACGAAATAATTTAAATGCCTTTTGTGCCGGTCGGTCGGCCTACTTTCTCTTTGCTAGTTATTCCAACCGGCATGAAGACTCGTTCAAGTATTCCGACCGACCATTTCATTTATTAATAAAGTAGGTGCTAACCTATGTTGGCTGTATTGATATGGACCATTGTGTTGATTATTTCCATTATTCTTTTTAAACAAGTTTCTGGAAGTCTTTCCATAATGAGACCTAATTTAGTGTCAATCATCTTTTATTATTCCTTACTCGTTTCCAGTTATATTGGAAGCTTGTTAATTGTACTTGATATTGACCATTACTATATGATCAATAAGCTTGATCATGACGTTTATCGTTATATCGGCTTTGCTGCTGTTTCATTTGTCATGGTTGCTTTACCTCTAACGATGTTTGCTGTTAGTAAATTGGCGGGCTTTGATGCGAAGAGTGAATATGCTGCTTACTTGAAAAAGCCAGTTCAAAAAACATTTAGTCAAAGCAGTGAGTTTTACTTTTTGTTTCTTGGTTTATCTCTCGTGTGTATGCTAGCTGTTGCCTATACGCTTTTGAAGACTTATCAAGTGCCACTTTTTGAACTTTTGAAAGGGAATCTTTCTGAAGTTGGGGCGTTAAGAATTGAAGCAGCAAGAGGTTTTGGTGGAAATGTATATATCAGGAATATTTTAGCGATTGCGTTAACACCGTTGTTATCATTAATTGCGTATGTTTATACGGTTAAAACGAAGCAGTTGAAATGGTTTTTCTTATTTTTAGCATTGTTTGGCAGCGCCATTGTGATTAGCATTTATGATTTATCAAAATCGCCGATATTCTTTTACATTATCATGTTCATCCTTGTACGGATTTATATTGGAAAGACGGTATTAACACGTGGGAAAATTACGGCTCTCGTCATTGCTGGGGCTTCGGCCATTGTGTTGATGTATGTGTTCATCCAAGGGGTAAAGGATTTTAGTACTTTCTTTTCCTATAATTCAGGACCGATCGGAAGGATTATTTTAGCCCAAATATCACCTACCTTCCTGCATTTAGATATTTTCGGAAACTCGATTCCTTTCTTAAATGGAGCTAGTCTGCCGTCCATTATTACGAGCTGGTTTGATATGGAGCAGGTTCGTTCTGCAAGACTTGTCATGGCGAATGCGTTCCCAAATCGAATTGAAGACGGAACAGGTGGGGTTTTAAACACACTTTTCATTGCTGAAGCGTATGCAAACTTCGGATACTGGGGTATCATTTTCGGAACGATTTATGTTGGGGTTCTTGTACAACTCATCTATATAATTTTTATTAGATTACCAAAGAATCCAGTGTTCCTATGTTTATTTATCTATTTTTCCATCAATATTCCTCGAACATTAGTGGGTGGATTTGCTGATTTCCTCTTTAACCCTGTATGGATTTTTATCACTTGCTTATTCGCAGGAATGCTCTTGTTTATTAAACTTCGTCTAGATTTGTTTTCTTCCTTTTTCAAGAAGAAAGCGGCAAATAATGAATGAAAGAAAAGCTGGACATAAGGAGAAAACAGTATGAAATCCGTTTTACTTTATTATCCGTTTGAAGTTGCCGAGAATGCCAATAGCGGATCGAAGCTTCGTCCAAAAGAAATATATAAAGCCTTTCAAGAATGGGGAGCCAGGGAGAATGTTGAAGTTCTCCTTCTTTCCGGAAACTCTTCAGAGAGAGAATTGCTCTTTGAACAATGGAAAAAGCAAGGAAAGCTTGACCAAATCGAGTTTTGTTATATGGAAAATCAAACTATCCCTTTTTGGCTAACAGATAAAGGACATATTCCGAAAAAGCCATTTATTGATCAAAAGGTCATGAGGTTTCTAAAGCAGCGACATGTACCAGTAGGTGTTTTTTATCGTGATGTGTATTGGAAATTTGATGAGCTTTATCCATTAAAGGGACTGAAAAAAACAGTCATGAAAACTATTTATCGCATGGAAGAAAAGTTCTACAACAAGTATTGTGATGTGATTTTCTTACCAAGTGATGCAATGGGAAAGTTTGTTGATATTCAGAAGGAAATGATTTCACTTCCACCAGGTGGGAAGAAGATGAATATTGTGAGAAAAGAGAAGAATTCTCCGTTCTCACAAGGCCTCTATGTTGGCGGGATCAACAATGAGGACTATGGATTGTTTCTCTTACTTGATGCCTTAGAAATAGCTAATAAAGAAGAGAAGGTATGCGAGTTGACTGTAGTCTGTCGAGAAGATGAATATAGGCAATTACCTGAGGATAAAAAGAAGCGCATTGAGGCGATGAAGGTTACGCTTAAGCATGTAAGTGGAGAAGCTTTAAATGAGCTTTACCGTGAAATGGACTTTGCGTTTATCCCAAGATATCGTAGTACTTATAACGATTTTGCTGTTCCTGTTAAGCTAGTTGAATATCTCTCAAATGAACTGCCTGTTGTTGCCACATATTGTCAAGCGCAACAAGAAATAATAGAAGCAGATGGTTATGGAATTATTTGTGAAGATAAACCAGAAAGCATGGCTCAAGCAATTAAAGCGATGGCTCCGAATGCATTACAGTATCGAGAAAATATTCAAACAACCTTTATACAGAAGCATTCATGGCTGGCAAGAGTTGAGAAGATTAAGAGTGCTTTAATTAAAAATTAAGGCGCTTACGCTTTTCTATTTTAGGAGGAAATATGAAGGTATTAATTTTGGCTCCAAGCAAATCCATTCATACGCATAAATGGGCCTTATTCTACAAGGAAAAAGGGATCGATGTAAAGGTTGTAACGTTTTTCGATCATTACTCGGCTGAGAATGCGAAGGAAGTTGAAACGATTACTCTTCCGAAGCTTTTGCCTGGAAAATTGTCCTATATTTCGAGTGTCTTTGCTTTGAAGAAAATTTTACGACAATATAAGCCAGATATTTTTCACGCTCATTATGTTTCGAGCTATGGGTTTATTGGGGCTTTAGCAAACTATCATCCATTTTATGTATCTGTGTGGGGAAGAGATGTTTTTCAATTCCCACAACAAAGCGGTCTTAATCGGAAAATTGTTGAGTATACACTTTCAAAAGCAGACGTCATTTGTTCTACAAGCCATATCATGGCTAAAGAAACAAATAAGTATACGGATAAAGAAATATTTGTTACACCATTTGGCGTGGATATGACTAAATTTAAACCGATTTCAGGTTTAAAGTCTCCTGATGAAATTGTTATCGGAACTGTTAAGGCCTTAGAGGATAAGTATGGCATTGGTGATTTGATTCATGCCTTTACAGTCGTTCATTCAACACATCAAAATTCAAGGCTGCTTATCGTAGGCGATGGAAAGCAGAAGCTTGAATATGAGCAGCTGACTCAGGAGTTAAATATTGCAGATGTGACGACATTTACAGGTCGGGTTCCAAATGATAAGGTCCCAGAATACATCAATAAAATGGATGTGTTCGGAGTTCCATCAACAGAAGATAGCGAGAGCTTCGGTGTGGCGGCTGTTGAATCGATGGCATGTGGAGTTCCTGTAGTTGTTTCGAATGTTGGTGGCCTGCCAGAGGTCGTTGTAGAGGGAAAGACAGGCTATGTCGTACCGAAACAAAATCCTCATGAATTAGCAAAAGCCTTCCTTACATTAATCGAGAATAAAGAAAAAAGTGAAGAGATGGGGCAAGCGGGCATTGAGCATGTGAAAGCCAATTACAATTGGGTTGATAATGCGAATGGCATGCTAGGCCTTTATAAAAAGACACTTGAAGAGGGGATGAAATCATGATTAAAAAAGCAGTCATTCCTGCAGCTGGATTAGGAACAAGGTTTTTACCTGCGACGAAAGCACAGCCGAAGGAAATGCTTCCGATCGTTGATAAGCCTACGATTCAATACATTATTGAAGAAGCGGTACAATCAGGAATCGAAGATATTATCATTGTAACGGGAAGAAGCAAGCGTGCGATTGAAGATCATTTTGATAAATCAGTTGAATTAGAAATGCTCCTTGAAAGAACTGGCAAGCATGAAATGCTCGAGGTTGTTGAAAATATCTCTAATCTAGTTGATATTCACTACGTCCGTCAAAAAGAACCATTAGGGCTAGGACACGCGGTATTATGTGCGAAGAAATTCATCGGAAACGAGCCTTTTGCTGTGCTTCTAGGTGATGACATCGTTGATAGTGAAGTTCCGGCACTTAAACAAATGATGGACCAATATAATGAAGTCCAGTCTAGCATACTAGGCTGTAATGAAGTTCCTCGTTCAGAAGTAAATAAATACGGTATTGTTAATTATTCAGAAAAACAAGGCGAGCTTTTTAAAGTCGAAAGCCTAGTTGAAAAACCTGCGATTGAGGAAGCACCATCTACACAAGCTATCGTTGGGCGTTATATTCTGTCACCTGCCATTTTTGACATACTTGAAGAAGTTGCCCCTGATAAAAAGGGTGAGATTCAGCTGACAGATGCTATCGACCGATTATTAGGTAGAGAATCGATTTACTCTTATATTCTTAAGGGAAACCGTTATGATGTCGGTGATAAATTTGGATTTTTACAGGCGTCAATTGATTTCGCTTTAAAGCGTCCTGATTTAAAAGACAAGTTAGAGGCTTATATTAAACAAATTAAAGTAAACTAATGGAGATGGGAAAATGAGAGTGATTTATTTATGCCAGCATTTTCCCCCTGAAACAGGTGCTCCGCAAATTCGTGTTTACGAAGTAAGCAAAGAGCTAATTAGCAGAGGACATCAGGTGGAAGTCATTACCGCATTTCCTCACCATCCTCATGGGATCATTCCAGAGGAATATCGCGGAAAGTTTTATATGTTTGAAAATTGGGATGGAATACCTGTTCATCGTTCTTGGATTTATCCATCACCAAAGGGAAGCTTTTGGAAGCGTCTCGCTTCTTATTTTTCCTTTACCTTTAGTGCCTTTTATTCAATTATCAAATCAAAACCAACTGATGTGATTATTTGTAATTCTCCACCGTTGTTTCTTGGGATTACAGGTTACCTAGGTGCCAAAATGAAAAGAGCGAAGTTTGTATTTAACGTCGCTGATATTTGGCCGGAATCAGCAGTTGAATTAGGGATTTTGAAGAATAAATCCTTTATCCGCTTAGCAGAATGGTTAGAAAAGTTTTTGTATAAGAAATCTTGGAAAATCGCGACAGCTACAGAAGGAATTCTTGAATATATGGTTCGAAAAGGCAAGGATAGAGAGGATGTTTTTCTCCTTCCAAATGGCGTCAATACCGACACATTTTCCCCACTTCCCAAAGATGAAGATCTGCTGACTAAAATAGGTCTAGAAGGGAAAAGAGTATTTATGTATGCTGGGGCATTAGGGTATGCACAAGGACTTGATTCCGTTCTTGAAGCTGCCCAACTTTTAAAGGACAAGCTTCCTGAAGCCCATTTTCTCTTTGTAGGTGATGGTCAGGAGCGAGAAAAGCTCGTTAAGATGAAAGAGGATTTAGCACTTGATAATGTTACTTTTTATGGTGCTGTTCCTGTATCAGAAATGCCGAAGTTTTTTTCAATCGCTGATTTCAGTGTTGTTTCCCTTAGAAATATTGAATTATTTAAAGGGGCTAGACCTTCGAAGATTTTCCCAGCGATTTCTTCCGGTGTCCCTGTTTTATACTGCGGAGACGGTGAAAGTGCGGCTATCCTAGAAGAGTATCATTGTGGAAAAATCGCGCCTCCTGAAAATCCAGATGGGATCGCAAATGCTGTTTCAGAGTTAGTGAAAATATCTGAAGAAGAATATCGTTCAATGAGTGAAAATGGACGTAAGCTTGCCATCGAGCAGTATTCATGGATAAGCATCGTTGACGAGATTCTTGATAATATTGAAATAAATAAGAATCAAAAAGCCAATTCATGATTTGAATTGGCTTTTTGTTATAATAGAGAAAAAATTTTCGTCGGTTTCATTGAACAAGCCTCGACGTAAACGAAGTAGTCGTAAGCGCAGAGAAATGAAGCCGACGAAATTTTACATTTATGTTTTTACCTAGATACAACAGTTCCTTGGAAGTAATGAGTAAGAATTTGTTCGGCTGTCCAGCCTCTTTCTGCAAATCCTTTTGCCCCGTATTGACTCATCCCAATTCGGTGACCCCATCCCTTACCGTGTAATGTAACAGATGTAATTCCTGTTCCCTCATTCTGTAAAATACCATTAGAAGTTTGAATTGAAACATTGGAATCATTAAGAGTTACTTCTCCATTAGCAGTTTGGACTTTTTGCCCCTTTAAATCACCAATGCTTGTAGTACCACTAGAGGTTTGTACAGAAAGATCATGTAAGGAAGCTGCTCCATTTAGTTGGATATCAAACCAATTTGAATACAATTGGTTGTATAAATTCGAGCTTGCTAACGGAAAAAGCTTACGAATAACGGCTTCATTTCCAGTGATTGTTTTATCACCTGCAGAGGTTTTCAAGGTAACTCCGCGAACTTCCCCGTTTGCCCCAGTTTTTGATAATGTTACATCATAAATTTGGGCGGTTAAATCTGTAAATCCAAAGGATTTTAACAGCGTCTCAGCTGTAAATGTTTCACTCCAATTACTGTATGGTGAAGATTCATAAGGATCGTCAACGGAGACTAAGTATGGAAAGTTTTTTTGATTTGAATTCCATACATCTCCTACATTAGCTGTTCTTCCACCACTCGTAGAAAAGAAGAATGCTTGAATCGGTTTCCCATTATGTTTAACGAGCAAGCCCTCTGTTTCTTTAATCGCGGTATTTGTACGTGCATCTTCACCAGAATAACCACGGTACACTTGGCTTGCAGCTGTGCTCGTTAAACTCATTGAATTGGCAGCATAGCTTCTAGCCGCAATAGCTTGAGCCTTCAAAGCTTCCTTGTGCCAAGAAGCCGGCATTTCGCTCGGAACAACACCTTTTAAATAGTCTTCCATTCCTAGAATATTAATTGTCTCAATTTTACTTCCATTTGGTTTTAAAAAAAGACTTCCCCTGTAAGTAATTCCATTATTTAACCGTAATAATGATAACTGATCAGCAGCTAATTCTTGAATATCAAAGCCCTTTGAAGAGTTGTATGTATGACCATCCACGGTAACCGAAACATGTCCAGCATCTTTTATAGCGGTAATGCTTGTTCCTCTTGGAATGGGAGTAACTTCACCTGTATCTCTATTATGAAGCTGGTAATTTCCATTAATGCTAACGGATACACTAGTAGCTAAATAGACAGAAACATTTACCTCATTAGGATAAGCCATTCGTTCAGTAGGATAAGGCAACTCTTCATCAGCTTTTGTAATAGTAGGTAAATATACAACAAGTAATACTAAACTACAAAAAACTAAAAGAAGCTTTCTCAACTTATTTCACCTCGCTAAGAGTAGCTATTACCCAGCCTTTGACTCCAGCAGATGTTTCAACATTGTACCAAGTCTCGCCCTTAGCATTTTTAAAAGTTGATATGTACTTCAATGTTGTCCCTTTTGGTAATAGTTGAATGCTTGCATAATTCGTTGTTGCCCCTTTTCGTAAATGAACTTCTCCGAATGTGACAACTTGAGTAGGCTCACTAGATTCTGATTTTGATAAAGTAACATCACCTGAGAATACCCAGCCCTTTACAGTAGAAGAGAGTTCTACTCGATACCAAAGACCATCAGATGAGGTATGAGAACCAATGACTTTTAAAGAAGTTCCGTTAGTGCGAGTAGCAAGCACTTTATATTTTCGTGTTGCACCAGAATGAATGTTTACAGTTCCTTTCGCATAGACAGCAGAGGGAAGCTCGCCATCTGTCGGTGGCTGCGTAGTTGGTGGTTCTGGAGTAGTAGGTTTGCCAATTTGAGCTTTAAGACTATTAATCTCTTGTTGTTGTGAGGCGATTTTGGATTCAAGCTCAGTCAATTTTGTTTTCATCGGATTTAATTGAGAAGTGACCCAATCAACACTTGCTAAGACAATATTACTTGAAGCATTCATTGCATTTGGTACGGAGATTATGGCGCCTACACCTATGCCAAGTGTCAAAGCTCCAGCGACAATCCATTTTTTAGAGCGGTTCATTTTATTTCCTCCTAAAAAAAATATTAGAGCAAAAAGCTCATTAGTTTTATTAAGAATAATAGGATATAAGTCTGACTTATATCCTATTTTACCTACATAAAGAAGATTATCATATTTTTTTATAGTAAGATATAGACTTTGGTGGTTTTTAGAAATTGTTAAAGTATTCCTCTAGTCCTTTTGTAACACCAATTGCCGCTTTTTTCCGGAACTCAGTTGTTTTTAATAGTGCTTCTTCTTTAGGGTTGGATAAGAAAGCTAGTTCAACTAACACACTTGGAATCTCGTTCATTCGATTAACATAGAAGTTTTGTTCCTTCACACCTCTATTATAGGTGCCAAGAGACGCTATCATATTTTTCTGAATGGCATCTCCTAATGTTTTACTTCTAGGACCGTTAAAATTAACGGTAGAGTTGTAGTAAGTTGTCGTACCGTTTGAAGTAGAAGAGAAAGAATCTCCATGTACGCTTATAAACGCATCAGCAGTTGAAGAATTAGCAATAGCTGTTCGTTCGTACAGTTCTAGGAAAACATCTGAGCTCCTTGTTAAAGTAACTATCGCTCCATATCTTTCAAGCTCTTCTTTTATTAGTAATGCAGTTGCTAAGCTTACGTCTTTCTCTCTTAATCCAGTAGGACCGACTGTACCAGGGTCCTTTCCTCCGTGTCCTGCATCAATAATGACATTTTTACCTAGCAGGCCGAATGGAATAACTTTAATCGTAAGCTTGTCCGAATAGTTTCTAATGGTAAAAGTATAGCCAGGCTCAAACGTTAAAACGACAGATTTATCAGCACCTGTTGCAAACGTTTCGATAGATTCGATTCCATAGATTTTTTCTGTAGGAATTTCAATATCTGCTAGATCACCGGTAAGCTTTAATCGATTGGAGGATAATGTTATATATTTTATTGGAAAGTTTCCGTTTTTCTCCCAGCTTAAATAATGGTTTCCTTGGTCAATGTAGGTGGTAGGTGAAATTAATTTTTTCGGAACTTGCTTTGTTGTTTGTGACTCAAGTACCCAGCCGCGTTTTCCACTTTCGTTTTCTACATTTAGCCATCCATTTAATGTATTTAGAACCTTCAATGTTTCATTTTGCTTTAGAGTAACTGTGATTGCATAGTTGGTACCAGCACCTTTGCGCATAACGGCACCATTGTTTGCACTTACATATTGATAGGAGCTTAATGAAGGTGCCACTTCGTATTTTGGCGTCCAGCCAGTTTTTCCAGTCGCACTCTTTATTTGCACCCAATGTTGGCCTTGAGAGTCAGAACTTTCATCTAAAACAGTGACTTTGCTGTTGTATGTAAGTCGTTCAATAATGCTAGCTTTAAAGGATGGTTCGGAATATAAAGCCGCATTTTTTGTGCCTACGATTTGTGTGGTTTCAACAGCTTTCTCTGTTACGACAGATGCGCTAACCCAAACAATTTTATTCGTGTTAGTTATTGCCTTGTACCATAGATCGCCATTTACATTTGTTTCACTAGTAATAGCAGTTAATCGCGTTCCTTTTGTAGCTTGATCAATCACTGCATAATCTGTAGATGGTCCATTTCTTAGGTTAGCTACATCGACACTAACATACAATGGTGTTCCTAAAGCTTGGGACTTGCCAACACTGCTAGCAGGGATCCAGCCCATTAATGTGGGTGATACTTCGATTCGTAACCAAGCAGCTCCATTTTGGTGAACAAAATGATCAATGACTTTAATTTGTTGATTTAGTGAGAGTTTGGCAACGGATGCATAGGAATCACTTGCACCTTTTCGAACATCTAGTCCATTTTGATAACTATAAACATAGCTATTTATTTCTGGAAGCTCTTCTGTTTGCTCGTTGTCAGGAGGGCTCGGTAAATTTGCTTCAAATGCTTTTTCATGAATCCAGCCTTTGATTTCCCCTAGATCTGCACGATACCAAGTTTCTCCTTTGGCGTTTTTAAAAGTGTCAATTATTTTAACTTTTTGGTTTTTGTTTACGTATGAAACAATTGCATAGGACTCAGTCGCGCCTTTTCTAACAGGTGTCTTGTCCACTTGAACAACTTTTGTTTCAACGACAGGAGGGCTCGGTAAATTTGATTCAAACGCCTTTTCGTGAATCCAGCCTTTGATCGTTCCTAGATCTGCACGATACCAAGTTTCCCCTTTGGCATTTTTAAAAGTATCAATTATTTTAATTTTTTGGTTTTTGTTTACGTATGAAACAATTGCATAGGACTCAGTCGCGCCTTTTCTAACAGGTGTTTTATCTACCTGAACAATTTTCGTTTCATTAATTGGTGGTGGAGGGGTAGTTGTATCTTTTAGTTTGAGATAGTCCTGTATGACCCATCCTTTAATAGAACCGGTTTCAATCCGATACCAAATTTCACCCTTGCTATTTTTGAAACTATCAAGAACTTTAACTACTTTTCCTTTATCAAGTTTAACAACAACTGGATAAGAGGTTGTTGCTCCTTTTCGAACATTGACTTTATCTGCAGTAATAATCGCTTCTTTTCCAATCTGCACTTTCTGCTCAAATACCGTAATTGCTGGAGGATTTAATCCATCTGCATGTGCGAAGTTAGGAAAGAGGGCAGCGGTTGCGAGAACTGAAGAAGCAATAAGTTTTTTCATAGTGTTCCCTCCATCGACATTAATTTAGGTTTTACTTCTCTTATTCTAGCGAATTCTGTCAAATGATCCAACCCGAAAGAGCAAATATAGGAAATTATTATTATAAAAAAAACGAGCAGCTAGTTAAAATAGCTGCTCGTAAAAAATATTAACAAAAATAATAATAAGCATTTGCTCACAACTTTTTATGCAAATGTCGCCGACTTCATTTCACTGCGCTTGCGACTATTTCGTTCACGTCGAGGCTTATTCAATGAATTCACAGACGATTTTTTTAGATAAAAGTCACCAGTTATTTGTGTTATCGCCATCATTTTCATTTTGACTAGTTTGAGATGTTTGGTTATCAGATGAGTAGGTTTTTTGAGAGTTTTCTAATGTATTGTTTAAAATGGTGCTTACTTCCGCAATCGATTCTTCAGTTGGTAAATAATACGAGATGCCATTAATTTTTTGGTCGCTACCTTCTAAACTAAGGTTCTCAATGGGAGTGTTTTTTATTTTTGAATAAAGTTTAATAAAGCTTGCAAACTGTGTAGGTGGAATATTGGTTTTTACATTTTCTCCGAGATCTTTCATGATTTCATCAATTTTTGTAATGGCACCAAGCGAAGTACCTTTATCTACAATGGCTTTAATGACTTCTTTTTGACGTTCATTTCTACCTGCATCACCTTGTGGATCACCTTTTCGCATTCTAACGTAAGCGAGGGCTTCGTTTCCGTTAAGCTCCATTGGGCCTTGGTAGAATGTTTTCCATTTAAGGCTACCGGTTAATTGAGATTTAAATGTAAAAGGTACATTTACTTGTACGCCTCCTAGGGTATCAACGATATCCTCAAAGCCTTCAAAGTTAGTAGTTATATAGTAATCGATCGGAACATCTAGTAATTCATGAACGGTTTGTATCGTTGATTCAACGCCACCATAGCTGAAGGACTCCGTTAATTTAGTTTCTCTTCCTGCTGCAGGTACGTATGTTTTTGTATCACGCGGAACACTAAGCATTAGAACTTCTTCTGTTTGCGGATTAACGGTTAGAAGCATAACTACGTCAGACCGTTGCCCTCCACCTTGTTCTTCAATACCTAATAATAAAATATTAAAGGCATCCTTTGTAACCTTTACTTCTTCTGTACGATGGTTTTTTACTTTATCGCGATCTATTTCTTGATAAATATTATCTGATGCCATTTTAGCTTGGTATGCAATGTTAAATGCAAAATACGATCCTCCGCCTAATAATAGTAGAAGGAAAACAAGTACAAAATTACGCCATAAACGCTTTTTTTTGCTTTTCCTCCTAATAGCTCTGGATTTTGCCATTCTATCCCTACTTTTTCATTTATTGAGTATTTATAATCACGTTCAATAGTTAATTTTAACGAATTAAGCACCAATCGTAAATAAGATAATTTTAACTTTCCCCTACTTCCTCCTCCAAATACAGCATTTCGCCTTCGGAAATCGCTCCCTGCCCATTCGTTAGCTCTGTGATCCAATCGACAAAGTTCTGGGTTTGCTCCTCTTCTACGAAGGTTTCAATTTCGACAAGGTCTAGGTAGTGAATTTCCTTAATGTTATAAACGGATGAGCGGAGTTCGTTTTCGAGTTTTCCAAGCCAAGTGTAATCGATTTTGGTGTGCATGACTCTCATGAGCTTACGGAGTACGATGCCTGTTGCGTTAATACCTTCTGAGGTAGATTTGCCATATGCACGGATTAGACCCCCTGCACCTAATTTTATGCCGCCAAAGTAGCGAGTAATGACTACAACTGTATCTTTTAAATGCTTTTTTTTCAAAACTTCCAAGATGGGAACCCCGGCAGTACCACTTGGTTCTCCGTCGTCGTTTGCTTTTTGAATTTGGTTATTTTCACCGATCATATAGGCAGAGCAATTATGGGTTGCATCCCAATGCTTCTTTTTAATTTGTTGAATAAAATCCTGTGCTTCTTCCTCGGATTCCGCCCTTGATACATAGGCGATAAACCGCGATTTTTGGATGACAATTTCATGTTCTCCGTAACCTTTTACTGTATAGTAACGGGGTAGCATGCAATCGCTCCTTTCATATCTTAGTAAATTGAATAAAAAACTCCATAACATCTACAAATAATTCTCTAAGTAAAATGTCATCGGCTTCATTTCCCTGCGCTTACGATTACTTCGTTAAATCGGGGCTTGCTCAATGAATCCGACGACGATTTTGTTTTATACAAAAAACGCCTTCTTTCATTATAATTCGACATGAAAGTGTTCGGCAATGTTTAACATGTATAAGAGAAGAACTAAGGGTAATTAAGTTGAGGCGCTTCCGCTTTTCGAATTGTCTAGCTCCAGCGCCTAGGGGCTCGAGGTCATAAGCCAATCCGACAAGAAGGTTAAAGAGCAACCTTCCTGCCGGCTTGTCTTATGCTTGTCGCCCCTGAGCAAGGCGCTTCCGCTTTTCTATTTGTCTAGCTCCAGGCGCCAACGGCTCGAGGTCACAAGTCAATCCTCCCAGAAAGGTAAAAAACACCTTTCAGTGAGGCTCGTCTTGTGCTTGTCGCCGATAAGCGGGCGCCTTCCGCTTTTCTATTTGTAATCAAACTTTAATGTTCGTAATAGGCGTCCGTGCTATAATAACAATATCCTTATGGTGAAAAATGGATGTTTGTAGGCATATGAGTGATTTTGTCATATTTACCCGTTCGAAAATGGCGAGTTCAATGTGTTTTGTATTAGCATAACTCTTGTTATCGTCAATAAGTCTTGCTAAAGTTTGTAAGACTATTTAAATTTTCCTACTGAAAAAACAGTAATTCCTGTTCTTAATATAGGTTATAAGACTTATGTCAGCAACTAAAGTCTGTGCCTTTTTACCGAATTTCATCTATTTTAGTATATTTTACAGATGTTGGAGATAGTATATCTAGCCATTTCAAGCTAAAATAAATGTAGATATATAATTGTTTAAAAAAATAGGTAATTTTATGGATGGTCCTCTTAGCAAGTGAACCTCAATATTGGAGGATTTCTAATGAGCAGAAAAAAATTTGATATTAAATCACTTGATCTTATTTTATCAAAAATGATGGATACTGTAGGAAATAGTAAGGATGAAATTTTTCGTATTGGTGAACAATGTCGAAAGGATCATTTATCTTTAAGTGATGAATTGAAGGAAGTAAAGAAACTTGTGCAGAAATCTATTCTTGTAGGGGACAAGCTAGATAGCAAAACCCGGCTTGCGAGAAAACGTCTTTCTGAAGTGAGTATGCATTTTAACGATCATACAGAAGCAGAAGTACGTGAGGCATACGAGAAGGCGCATCAGCTCCAAATGGAATATTCCATGAATATGCAATTGGAAAAACAGCTTCGTGAACGACGTGATGATCTTGAAAGAAGACTTGTTGGGCTGCACGAAACGATTGAGCGTGCCGAGCATTTGATTTCGCAAATTACGATCGTGATGAATTATTTAACGAGCGACCTTCGACAAGTCGGAGAATTGTTAGAAGATGCTAGAATGAAACAAGAATTCGGATTGAAAATTATTGTTGCACAAGAAGAGGAAAGGAAAAGAGTATCTCGCGAAATTCATGATGGTCCTGCCCAAATGATGGCCAATGTGATGATGCGATCAGATTTAATTGAGCGTGTCTACAATGAGCAAGGTGGAGTCGAGGCCATAAAGGAAATTCGTGATTTAAAAAAGATGGTCAGGAATGCACTTTATGAGGTTCGAAGGATTATCTATGACTTACGTCCGATGGCTCTTGATGATCTTGGTTTAGTTCCTACCCTCAAAAAATACCTACAAACGACCGAAGAGTATCATAAGAAAACAAAAATCCAATTTATGAATATTAAAGAGGAGAAAAGGCTTAATTCGAAATATGAAGTAGCACTTTTTCGTCTCATTCAAGAATCTGTCCAGAACGCTTTAAAGCATGCAGATGCGACAACGATAACCGTTAAGCTTGAGATTGACCATTCCAAAGTCATTGCTGTTATTAAAGATGATGGGGTCGGTTTTGATTCTCATGAAAAGAAGAAAGATTCCTTTGGGCTTATTGGCATGCGTGAAAGGGTAGAAATGTTAGAAGGGCAGCTAACTGTTGATTCGAAAGTGGGAAAAGGCACGATTATTATTATTCAGATACCACTAAATTTCTAAATTCAACAACTAGGAATCCAACACGAAATGAATGGTCGTTCGACTATATTTTAACGCATCTAGTTATGAAGTATGTCAAACGACAAAATAGGATTTTTACATAAAAGTGGATAAATATTGCAGAAATCGGAGGGAATACAATTGACTACAAAGATTATCATAATTGATGATCACCAGCTATTTAGAGAAGGTGTAAAGAGAATTTTAGATTTTGAGAAAACGTTTGAGGTTGTTGCAGAAGGGGATGACGGAGGCGACGCAATTACGCTCGTAGAAGAATATAAACCTGATGTAGTGATTATGGATATTAACATGCCGAATATTAATGGTGTTGAAGCAACACGCCAATTAATTAAAAAGTATCCAGAATCAAAGGTCATTATTTTATCGATTCATGATGATGAAAATTACGTTTCACATGCTCTTAAAACAGGTGCAAGTGGTTATCTATTAAAAGAGATGGATGCCGACGCATTAGTTGAGGCTGTTAAGGTGGTTGCGGATGGTGGATCTTATTTGCATCCGAAAGTAACGCATAATCTTGTAAATGAGTATCGTCGTCTAGCTGCAGAGGAATCAGAACAAGGATATGTGCAACAGGTTGAAATCCGCCGCCCACTTCATTTACTGACTCGTCGTGAATGTGAAGTACTTCAGCTTCTTGCTGATGGTAAAAGCAATCGAGGCATTGGAGAAGCGATTTTTATCAGTGAAAAAACGGTTAAAAACCACGTTAGTAACATTCTCCAAAAAATGAATGTAAACGATCGTACGCAAGCAGTCGTCGTTGCCATCAAAAATGGCTGGGTAGAAGTAAGATAAATAAGGTGCCTGGCACCGCTTGTGGACAAATAGGGTGTTTTTGTCCGCTTGGGGTGGACAGTTATAGGCTGTCTCAAAAGGGTTTGACTTCCACAATTTTATTTTTAGTGTTTAATCATCTGAAAGACACTGAAATATGACGTTGTGGAAGATTCGGAAACCCTTGTTTGAGGCAGTTTTTATTTTTGCTTTGATAAGAGCTATAGTGGATTTTTAAAATGGCTCAATTCATATTTGCCAGGGGGTATGTATACATGTATTGATGGAGAACACCTCGAGTTTAAACGTAATGCAATCTATCCTAGTGCAGCAATGCGATTGCAATGGTTTGTAAAATTGCTTTAATATCAGAACCCCGTTTTTTTGCATTTTGAATCATTAATAGTGTTTGTTCAATTTCTGCTGGAGTGGAAATATCGATAAGCCAATCAGCTAGCTCCTCTCCGGAAATGGAATAGTCAATATTGGGTACTTTAATTCTTTTAAATGGTTTGAGTTCATTTATTAATTGCTTCGCTTTAATCTTATGGCTAATTTCAGGACTAAGCGCTCTGACGCTTGGAACTGAAAAGGTTTTATTATTCATTCCGGTTCCTCCTTTATAAACGATCTTATCCAATCAGACACGGAATTTTTACCACAGGTAAAAAGTGACACTTTACTATTCTACATGTTTACTGAAATATTTGATTCCTTCTTTAGACCCATATAATTCAAGCAAAGTGAATTTTTATCTTATAGAAATTCATCGATTTCTGTCGAAAGTGTATAATCAATGACATTTTCTTACAACCCCTTTACAAAGTAGTATTAATCGCGACAATAGGTATTATAGGGGGTGCAAAAATGACTAGTTTGGCCGGTTTACCAGATCCACTTTTAATTGAAGCCTACGAAAGGGCTATTGAAATTGAGCTTGATCCTCATTTTATTAAGCTATTATTTACTGAATTGAATAGAAGAGGGATCATAATCGTTAAAATAAATAGAAAATTATTCGAATATTCGTAATGAAAAGATAGTTTTTTCGTTAAATTCAATTACATATTTAAATCCGATAAGATAAAAATAAATCAGAGAAATAATATTATTGGAATCATAATTTTATAAGATCTTACCTACCCTATAAATAAACTTCGATTTGTTTCCTCCTCCAAAATGTAGACCATATTTTTTATGATCTTTCTTTTCTGCTTAAATATAATGCAATTACTATCAAGTTCATATAAAATGGAAGCTATACAGTAGATGAATAAGGATGGTAGTTAAATGATGAAAGTGGTTGTTGTCACAGATAGTACGGCCTATATCCCGAAAGAAATACGAGAAAACTTAAATATACATATGATTCCCCTAAATGTTATTTTTGGGAATGAATCATATGAGGAAGAAATTGAAATAAGCGCTGCTGAATTTTATGAAGAATTAAAGCATAAAGAGCTTCCTACTACTTCTCAGCCATCGGTCGGTCAATTTGTCGAGCTTTATGAAAAATTAGCTCGTGATTATGATGCGGTTATTAGCATTCACCTATCGAGTGGAATTAGCGGTACATTCCAGGGGGCTGTTTCAGCAGGAGAAATGGTAGAAGGAATTGAGGTATACCCTTTCGACTCTGAAATAAGCTGTATGGTACAAGGATTTTATGTAGTAGAAGCAGCGGAAATGGCTCAGGCTGGCAAATCGTCACAAGAAATTATGACCCGACTTGAAGAAATGAAGAAATCGATTCGTGCTTATTTCATGGCTGATGACCTGTCACATTTACAGCGAGGTGGTCGCTTATCAAGTGCCCAAGCCTTAATCGGTAGCCTACTTCAAGTAAAACCACTGCTCCATTTTGAAGATAAAAAAATTGTTCCGTTTGAAAAAATTCGCACTCGAAAAAAGGCGATGAAACGAATTGTTGAATTGCTAGAAGAGGATGCGAAATCTGGAGAGGCCTACAAAGCAGTTATTATCCATGCGAATCGTGAAGCAGAAGCAAACGAATGGATGGCAGAACTACAAAGCTTACTCCCAAATGTTGAATTTATGACCAGTTATTTCGGTCCTGTTATTGGAACCCATCTCGGCGAAGGCTCAATGGGACTTGGCTGGGTGAAGAAATAGAGAGACGGTTAGTCAACGGGAATCACCAGAGCTGTGATTCCCGTATTTACTGAAAAAAGGCATATCCAGGACTCGATATACCTTTTGTAAACCTATCCTTTATCTAGAAAAATAAGAGGTGATTAAATGCGATTTGCTGTTTATGAAGACAAAATCGTACCGGACAAACTTCTCTCAGCACCTGCCAAAACATATCCGATTAGCCTGATAGAAAACCTACCTCCTCAACAGCCATTCATTCCAGATTTCTCCTACAATGAACAACTCGAGCAGCTTCTTAACGGAAAACAACTTCACTTTGATGAACTCCCATATCCATTATCAGAACTCCAA
>JAEWIG010000298.1 GCA_023387295.1 Bacillota bacterium
CATTGGAGATGGTGTGGCATTACTTGAATTCCAATCGAAAAGCAATGCGCTTGGGCTTGATATTATACAAATGATTAATTTTGCTATTGATGAAGTAGAAAAGAATTACAAGGGGCTTGTCATCGGTAACCAAGGAAAGAACTTCAGTGTTGGTGCGAATCTTGCCATGATTTTAATGGAAGCGCAGGATGATAATTTCTTTGAGCTTGATATGGTTGTTCGTCAATTTCAACAGGCAATGATGAAAATAAAATACAGCTCTAAGCCTGTTGTTGCTGCGCCTTTTGCTATGACATTAGGTGGTGGAACAGAGGTAAGCTTACCAGCCGCACACATTCAAGCATCAAGTGAAACGTATATGGGTCTTGTTGAAGTAGGTGTTGGTTTAATTCCTGGCGGTGGTGGAAATAAAGAACTTTACATTAAGCATCTTGAAAGCATGCCAAATGATGTTGAGTTTGATTTACAAAAGGTAGCGAATAAAGTATTTGAAACGATTGCAATGGCAAAGGTGTCGACTTCTGGAGAAGAGGGCCGCGATCTTAATTTCTTGAATTTTGCAGATGGAATTAGTGTAAACGGTGATCATCAGCTTTATGATGCTAAACAAGCTGTTCTTACATTATATGAAAAAGGTTACACAGCTCCAGTTCGTAAAAAAGTACCAGTGGTTGGTGAAACAGGTTATGCAACCCTACTTCTAGGAGCACAATCGATGTTCTACTCCGGTTTTATTTCTGAGCATGATTTGAAGATTGCTAAGAAGTTAGCTTATGTGATTGCTGGTGGAAAAGTCCCTTATGGAACAGAAGTAGATGAACAGTATTTGCTAGATTTAGAGAAAGAAGCGTTTATGAGCCTTTTAGCAGAGCCAAAAACGCAAGCACGCATGCAGAATATGCTCATTAAAGGAAAGCCGTTGCGTAATTAAACAACGATTTAATATCAAATAGTATAGCTAGCTGATAGAAACCATAGATTTACAGAAAGAGAGGGAAAACAATGAGAGAAGCGGTAATCGTAGCAGGTGCTCGTACTCCGGTCGGGAAGGCGAAGAAAGGAACTTTAGCGAATGTTAGACCAGATGATTTAGGAGCGCTTGTTGTTCAAGAAACTTTAAAGCGGGCAGGAAATTATGAGGGAAATATTGATGATTTAATCATTGGCTGTGCGATGCCAGAAGCTGAGCAGGGGTTAAATATGGCTCGCAATATCGGTGCATTAGCTGGTCTTCCCTATACTGTTCCAGCCATTACAATTAATCGTTACTGTTCATCAGGCTTACAATCGATTGCCTATGCAGCAGAAAAAATCATGATTGGTCATGCCGACACGATTATTGCTGGTGGAGCTGAATCGATGAGTCTTGTCCCAATGATGGGGCATGTTACTCGACCAAACATTAAATTAGCGGAAACAGCACCAGAGTACTATATGGGAATGGGCCATACAGCTGAAGAAGTAGCGAAGAAATATGGGATTTCTCGTGAGGATCAGGATGCATTTGCTGTAAGAAGCCATCAAAGAGCGGCAAAAGCAATTCAAGATGGGAAGTTTGTCGATGAAATTGTCTCTGTTGATGTGGCGTTAAGAACTGTTGGCAAAGACAATAAATTAATCGAGAAAATGATTCAGTTTAGCCAAGATGAAGGAGTAAGAGCAGATTCAACCGTTGAAACACTTGCTAAGCTACGTCCAGCATTTTCAGTTACCGGCTCGGTTACCGCAGGAAATTCGTCTCAGACGAGTGATGGAGCAGCAGCGGTGATGGTGATGGATCGGGAAAAGGCAGAAAGCTTAAACCTGAAGCCGTTGGTAAAGTTCAGATCATTTGCAGTTGGTGGCGTTCCACCAGAAGTAATGGGGATTGGTCCTATCGTAGCGATTCCAAAAGCACTTAAGCTTGCTGGACTTGAGCTATCAGATATTGGGTTAATTGAATTAAATGAAGCGTTTGCTTCTCAATCGATTCAGATTATTCGTGAGCTTGGTTTAGATGAGGAAAAGGTAAATGTAAATGGTGGTGCCATTGCGTTAGGTCATCCACTTGGCTGTACTGGTGCCAAACTAACGCTATCGTTAATTCATGAAATGAAGAGACGAAACGAGCAGTTTGGTATTGTAACGATGTGTATCGGCGGTGGAATGGGAGCTGCAGGGGTTTTTGAATTACTGTAAAGGATCCGAAAAAATTTAATAAGGGATGGGAGAGAAGTTTCATAACTTTTCTTCCACTAAATTTAGAATGGGGGAAGTAATAATGGCAAATCAAACTGATAGCATAATTAAAGGCGGAAGCTTTTTAATCGAAGATCTTTCATATGACCGTGTTTTCACACCTGAAGATTATACAGATGAGCAAAAAATGATCGCGAAAACAGCAGAGGATTTTGTTGTAAATGAAGTCGTTCCACAAGTTGAGCATCTAGAAAATCATGAATTTGATCGTTCAGTTAAATTGCTGAAGCAAGCTGGGGAGCTTGGATTGCTCGGTGCTGACGTGCCAGAAGAGTATGGCGGCTTATCATTAGATAAAATAAGCTCCGCGCTTATTTCAGAAAAGATGGCACGAGCTGGCGGATTCTCGATCACGCACGGTGCTCATGTTGGAATTGGATCGCTTCCAATTGTTTTATTTGGAAATGAAGAGCAAAAAGAAAAATACTTGCCACTTTTAGCAACTGGCGAAAAAATTGCTGCTTACGCATTAACTGAGCCTAGCTCTGGATCAGATGCGCTTGGTGCAAAAACAACAGCGAAATTAAATGCTGAAGGAACACATTATGTGTTAAATGGAGAAAAACAATGGATTACAAACGCAGGCTTTGCGGATGTATTTATTGTTTATGCAAAAATAGATGGCGAGCATTTTTCAGCATTTATTGTTGAGAGAGAATACTCAGGAGTCTCTGTCGGACCAGAGGAAAAGAAAATGGGGATTAAGAGCTCTTCTACACGGACATTAATTTTAGAAGATGCGCTTGTACCGAAAGAAAATTTATTAGGCGAATATGGAAGAGGGCATGTCATTGCCTTTAACATTCTTAACATCGGTCGTTATAAACTTGGAGTAGGAACTGTAGGTGGCTCAAAACGTGCATTTGAACTTGCTGTTCAATACGCAAACCAACGTCAGCAGTTTAAAACACCAATCTCACAGTTTAACTTATCAAAAGAAAAATTCGGAACGATGGCTTCCAAGATTTATGCTGCGGAAAGCTCTGTTTATCGAACAGTTGGCTTGTTTGAAGATAGCATGAGCAGGCTGTCTGATGAAGAAGTTAAAGATGGGAAAGCAGTAGCAAAAGCGGTCGCAGAATATGCAATTGAGTGTTCGTTAAATAAGTTTTTCGGAAGTGAAGTGCTAGATTATGTAGTAGATGAAGGCGTTCAAATCCATGGTGGATACGGATTTATGGCAGAGTACGAAATTGAAAGGTCTTACCGTGATTCACGGATTAACCGGATATTTGAAGGTACGAATGAAATTAACCGTTTACTTGTTCCTGGAACTTTCGTACGTAAAGCGATGAAAGGCGAACTGCCACTGTTTGAAAAAGCAATGGCTCTTCAAGAAGAGCTGATGATGCTAATGCCAGAGGAGCCAGGTGATGAGCCACTAGCACAAGAAAAGTATTTAGTTAAAAATGCTAAGAAAATCGGCTTGCTTGCCGCAGGCTTAGCCGTACAGAAATACGGAAAGGCTTTGGAAAAAGAACAAGAAGTATTAGTTAATATCGCTGATATCGTATCAAACGCTTATGCAATGGAGTCAGTTGTTTTACGTACAGAAAAGGCTATTGAAAAAGATGGAGTTGACCGTAATAAGCAAAAGCTCCTTTACACTCAGATTTTCTGTCAGGAGGCATTCAATGAAATTGAGCAACATGCGAAAGAAACGCTTGTTGCAGTTGAAACAGGTGATGCACTCCGCATGATGCTTTCAGCTCTTCGTAAATTTACACGCCACACACCAATTAATGTTATTGCTAAAAAGCGTGAAGCAGCCGAAAAAATCATTGATGTTGAAAAGTTTGTCCTATAATTGAAAACAAGCGACGGTTTCAAAGTCTATATTGGCCTAAGAGACCGTCTTTTTTTCTGCGTAAAACTAAATAGTCGTCAGGTTCATTGAACAAGCCTTGATATACGAAGTAATCACCAGCGCAGAGAAATGAAGCTGACGACATTTACATTTTGGGTTAGGTAGGTGTAGATGCTCATGATAGATTTTTGAAAAAATCCTAATAATGCAGGAATAATAAGAAAGATGTCGAATAATCATGTAGTGCTCAATATTATGTTTAATGATAAAAATATGATACGATTTGATTAGATTTTAGTTTATTTTTTTATAGGATATGATGAGCTTGGTGGTGAAAAATATGGCTTTAACATTTTATTGGTACCCGAAGTGTGGAACATGCAGGAAAGCAAAAAAATGGCTTGATGAGCACGAATTGACTTATGAAGAAATACATATTGCAGAAAATCCTCCTTCCCGCACTGACTTAGAAAATCTTTATCAAAAAAGTGGTCTAGATATTAAAAAGTTTTTTAATACAAGTGGCATGAAATATCGTGAGCTTGGCCTAAAAGATAAAGTTAAAACCATGTCAGATGACGAACTACTAGACCTATTAGCAACCGATGGGATGTTAATCAAACGTCCAATTTTAACTGATGGACAAAGGGTAACAGTTGGATTTAACGAAGAGAATTACGAAAAAATATGGCTTTCCTAAAGAAGTATTGACAAGCAACTATGTTTCTTGCCATGCTAATAAAGTAGATCGATAAAAAGATCATAAATTGAAATAATTAAGTGGAGGGGTTTTTTGTGAATACACCAAAGGAATTACGTTATTCAGAAGAACATGAGTGGGTAAAATCTGAAGGTGAGCAAGTTCGTATTGGAATTACTGATTTTGCTCAATCAGAATTAGGTGACATCGTTTTCGTAGAACTACCAGAAGTAGGCGATGAAGTTACAGTTAATGAGCCATTCGGTAGTGTTGAATCTGTAAAAACGGTTTCTGAGTTATATTCTCCTGTTACAGGAAAAGTTGTTGCTGTGAATGAAGACCTTAGCGATAATCCTGAGTACGTTAACGAATCTCCATATGAAAAAGCATGGATGGTTGTTGTTGAATTAACAGATGCAGCAGAATTGGACAACCTAATGACTCCTGAGCAATACGAAGAAATGGTAAAAGAAGACTAATTTTATCTTCTAAATTATATTAGTTAGACAAATGTATTTTGTGTTGTCTATGCGAGGTAAAAGTTAAAGGGGCTATCACAATGTGGTAGCTCCTTTTTACATTATGCATGACTAAAATGGCCCTTCTGCTGATAAATTAATGTATACAAAGGAAATAACTTGGAGCAAATGCGCCAAGGCGAATGTGATTTTTTTGAATATGGTAACATAAGAGTAAAGCCTTGAGATGTTATCGCAGATCAACAGGCAGTAACCCCCACTGATTAAGTTTCACTTTAAACAAATATAACGATCGTTCAGGTGATAAATATGATTAATGAGCTTCTAGATAAAGTTATCATTGTCGAGGGAAAATCAGATAAGAAGAAAGTAAAGGAAATTATAAGCGAGCCGGTTGAGATTATTTGTACAAATGGAACGATTGGGGTAACAAGACTAGATGAATTAATTGATCTATTGAGTGATAAACAAGTCTATATACTAGTGGATGCTGACGATTCAGGTGAAAAGCTACGGAAACAATTTAAAAGAGAACTGCCTGAGGCGGTGCATCTATATATAGATCGGATGTATCGAGAGGTTGAAACTGCACCAGCACACCATTTAGCGACAATTCTATTGAGCGCAAATATAGATGTATATACGAAGTATTTAGATAGAGGATGATTGAATTTGCAGGAATGGTCACGAAAAGAACTTGACGAAGTAATAGAGAATAACGAAGTAGTTTTGCTATATATTTATACTCCTATGTGTGGTACATGCCAGTTAGCTAGTAAAATGTTAACAATTGCTAGTGAACTGCTTTCAGACCATCCGTTAGGAAAAATTAATTTAAATTATCAGCCAGAGATTGCTGAACATTGGGGAATAGAAAGTGTTCCATGTCTTTTAATAATAAAAAAAGAAAATTTGATTCGAAAAATATACGCATTTCACTCTGTCCCTCATTTAATTGAAAATATTAAAAGTACTATTTAAAAAAGCTAGGCTCGTAACGGTGCCTAGTTTTTTTGTGAAAAATAAATCGTCGTCGGATTCATTGAACAACGAAGTAATCGTAAGCGCCGACGACATTTTACATAATCCGAAATAATTAAAGGTAAAAAAAGTGTAAATATGACATATTTCTCGGGAAATGATTTTACTTGAAAGAAAAAGTCGAAGAGAATGAGCAGGAGGAAAATAGTTTTTGTTGAATCTATTCTTAAGAGGAAATTTGCAAATATTTGTATTTTTCATTGAGGTGTGAGAGTTGGAAAAGTTAACAGAAGCTTTTATAGAAAGAGTGAATTCAAAGGAACATGTTGGAATCTTTATAGAAAAGGCTTCATTCTCTCTGGAAATGCA
>JAEWIG010000302.1 GCA_023387295.1 Bacillota bacterium
GGGACTTTATATGCGTTCGTCGATTATTTAACGAGATTATTCAATCCAATTACGAATGTCGTTAACCAATTTTCCCAGCTTGAGCGCTCACTTGTTGCAGGGAATCGTGTTTTTAAAGTGTTAAATATGACTGGAGAACATGTATCAGAAGAAACAATGCAAAGATATGATGGGCATGTTGTGTTCGAGGATGTATCGTTTGCTTATAAAAACGAAGACTATGTGTTGAAAAATTTAAATTTTGAGGCGAAGCGTGGTGAAACGGTAGCTCTTGTAGGTCATACCGGGTCGGGAAAAAGCTCGATTATGAACCTGCTATTTCGTTTCTATGATCCATCAAAAGGGAAGATTTATATTGATGGTATGGATATCACAGCTATGCCTAGACAGACGATTCGTCAGCATATGGGAATTGTTTTACAAGATCCATATTTATTCACAGGAACAATTTGCTCCAACGTCAGCTTAAATGACTCAAGAATTTCACGGGATAAGGTTGAAGAAGCATTGAAAGCAGTTGGTGCCGAACGTGTTCTCAAGAATCTTGAAAAAGGAATCGATGAGCCAGTTGTTGAAAAGGGGAGTACACTTTCCTCTGGGCAGAGGCAGTTAATCTCGTTTGCCCGAGCACTTGCATTTGACCCAGCGATCTTAATATTGGATGAGGCCACATCTAATATTGATACGGAAACAGAAGAGATTATCCAGCATGCGATGGATGTTCTTAAGAAAGGGCGTACAACCTTCATTATTGCACACCGTCTTTCAACGATTAAAAATGCTGATCGCATTCTTGTGTTAGAACGAGGTGTTATTAAAGAGCAGGGCACTCACGATGAACTACTTGAACAAGGCGGCATCTATGAGCAAATGTATCAAATGCAAGCGAAATCACTGCAAGTCTAGACGAAAGAAATAGGTGTCTTCAAGTCAAAAAACGACTTGTAAGACACCTGTTTTTTATCTTTTGATATTTGTTTCAATAAGCTCTCGCAAAAATTCAAAACCTATCTCGACCTTATATGAAAAATAAAGCAATAATTATGAAAATCCAAAATAGAAGTTTAGGAACTTTTACGAATTTCGTGGAATAGTATTTGAAGAGCAAAGTACATTTAGAAAATCATACAAAATGATGGAGGGGTTTGTATGAGGTCGAATTGGTGGCACAATACAGTTAGGAATTACATTAGTAAAGAAGAGGAACCAGAGGGACATTATCGTATTCTAAGAAGGTATAATACTCCAACTCAGCGGATTGCCCTTGTCGATTATGAAGGGGAGCTGTTAATTTATAGCAATGGTCATATCATGTTTGGCACGACAGAGGATGAGAATATGCATGCTGAAGTGTTAGTACACATTCCAATGGCTGCTGCACGGAATCGGAAAAAGGTGTTAATCATTGGTGGTGGTGGTGGGATAACAACGCGGGAAGCTCTTCAATACTCTGAAGTGGATGAAATTACGACAATTGATATAGATGAAGTAATGATCGATTTCGGAAAAAATTTAGATCCTTTAGTGGAGTTTAATCAGGGAGCTTTGAATGACCCTAAGGTGAAAACAGTCATTGAAGATGGAAGAGGGTTTATTGAGAATACGAAAGAAAAGTGGGATGTTGTCATTATTGATCTTCCAGAACCAACGGAGCAAAGCCATGAACTATCCCGCCTGTTCAGTAAGGAATTTTATAGCCTTCTGAGAAAGCGTATAGAGCCAGGGGGAGCCATTTCAGTCGCATGCTCAGCGGCGTCTTGGATGCCAGAATATTTTTGGAGCATACAAGCAACGCTTAGAAAAGCAGGTTTCTATGTTCTGCCATACCATAATTTTATTTTGGAAGATGGAGAGGATTGGGGCTTCTGCTTGGCAACTACTTCTCCTATTAAAGCAGAGGAAATTCGAATGTTAGTTCCTACAACATACATGTCACCCGAACGATTAAAAGATATGTTCTACATGCCGCTTTATTTTCAAAACATCGATAATAAATGGGAAGTCCAAACGGACAACAATCTTGTTTTAGCTGAAATTGTAAAGAAAGATGATTAAACGAGAAAGTCTCTAAGTTCAATCACCGACTTAGAGACTTTCCTTCTTCTTTAAGAAAAGAAAAACTACATATTGTAATACTTTCGCAGGACATAAGAAATCCACTTACAATGAGGATGATGACGAATGTTTTCTATTAGTCCTTTAACAATGGCCATATTGTAAGTAGATTCAACAAGCTGTTGTTTAAGGAGGACTAACGATTCATTTTCGATGGATTCTTCAATTTCCCCTAGCTTTTGCTCGATCATTTCTATAATTTGATCCTTCGTTACTTCTTCCTCCATTGGTTGCTTAAACATATGAACGAGATCCTGTGTAATAAATGGAATCGTCATATTTCTAGCTAATACATTTGTTTTTTCGACAAGAGACAGAGAGAGTGTATTTAAATCTAGCGGAGCATTATAGAATAAAAACAATTCGGAATAAGTTTTTAAAAAGCCTTTAATACAATAACTTAAATCATATTTAATTGAATGGGCTTTTTCACCATATAATCGTTCAATTATTGAAATAATAGTTTTATCCATCATTCGATCGTAATGACGAACTTTCAAAAAAAGCTCTTCATTGAATGAGCGCATCTGTTCTTTAACGAAAAGCTTCGCGAAATCAGAATGTTTATAAAAAGATTCAAAGGTTGTGAGATAAAAAATATATAAAAGGTCCTCATTCTTTGCGTTGCTGACCTTATAGTCAATATCAGTGACAAATTGCATCATAAAGTGGTCAATTAAAGCAATAATTAACTCATCCTTGGATTTGAAGGACAGGTAGAAGGCTCCTTTTGAAATGCCACAGTAATCGGTAATATGTTGAACAGTAGTAGCTTCAAACCCTTGTTTAGCAAAGAGCTCTAAAGCCTTTTCCATGATTAACTGCCTTTTACTCATTTGATTGTGACCTCCTACAGCAAATTATTGACAAGTGACCGATTGGTCATTATTATAAAGAAATGAGTTGAATAAGTCAATTAAGGGTAGGTGTAATAGTGAACGGTCTAGTCAATTTTGTCCTAAAAAATAAATTAGCAGTATGGTTACTGACCATTATTATCACTGTATCTGGGATTTACTCAGGTACAAGAATGAAAACGGAGACTATACCTAATATTTCAATCCCATATTTAATGGTAATGGGTGTTTATCCAGGAGCAACTCCTGAAAAAGTAATGAACGATGTTTCTATGCCACTAGAAAAGGTGGCTGAAAATCTTGAAAATGTAAAAGCGGTTTATTCTAATTCCTATTCGAATATGGCAAGTCTTCAAGTGGAATATGAATACGGTATTGATATGGACGAGGCTAAGCGTGAATTGGAGTCGGCACTTTCCGGAGTGACGCTTCCTGAAGGGGCACAAGAGCCAACCATTACAGCAATTAGTATGAATATGATGCCGGTTGTGGCGTTAAGCGTCAGCAGTTCTGAGGAAGATATTGTGGAACTCACATCGACAGTAGAGGAAATTTTACTTCCGAAAATTACGAAAATCGATGGTGTTGCATCTGCAACGATTACGGGTCAGCACATTGAAGAAGTTCAGCTCGAATATAACGAAGAAAAAATGGCTGAGCTTGGCTTAACAGAGGATACAGTTAAGCAGATGATTCAAGCAAGTGATTTAGCTGTTTCATTAGGCCTATACGAGTTTGAAGAGGGTGAACAGGCTGTAGCGGTAGATGGTAAGTTCATGACAGCCGATGAATTAAAGGAAATGCTTATTCCTGTTACACCATCAGCAACTAACCCATCTCCATTTGTAAAGCTTAGTGATATTGCTGATATTAAAGTTGTTGGTAAGGAACAGTCAGTTTCTCGTACAAATGGTAAAGATGCCATTGCTATTCAAATTGTTAAAGGCCAGCAGGCAAACACGGTTGATGTCGTAAACAGTGTAAAAGAGTTAATCAATGAAGAAGAAAAAAGAATTGATGGATTAAAAATCGATGTATCACTTGACCAAGGTAAGCCAATTGAAGATTCGATTAGTACGATGGTTGAGAAAGCCTTGTTTGGTGGATTAATCGCGATCTTAATTATTCTCTTATTCTTAAGGGATATTAAATCAACAATTATTTCTATCGTGTCGATACCAGTATCCATTTTTATGGCATTTTTACTTCTCCACTGGTTAGACATTACGCTTAATATGATGACGTTAGGAGCGGTAACGGTCGCTATCGGGCGTGTTATTGATGACTCCATTGTCGTTGTTGAAAATATTTATCGACGTTTACATTTGAAAAATGAGAAATTATCGGGCCGTGCGCTCGTTCGTGAAGCGACAATTGAAATGTTCCGCCCAATTTTATCTTCAACGTAGGTAACAGTGGCAGTATTTGCACCACTTATTTTTGTTGGCGGTATGGTTGGCGAGTTGTTCATGCCTTTCGCCTTAACGATGACGTTTGCGTTAGGTGCTTCACTAATTGTGGCGATTACAGTCGTACCTGCATTATCACACTTCTTATTTAAGAAAAAATTATATAGTGAGAAGACAGAAAGCAATCATAAAGAAGCTGGAAAACTAGCAAACTGGTATAAAGGAATTCTAGAAAAAACGCTTAATCATAAAGTGATTACGTCAATTCTTGCGATTGTTTTATTAGCCGGTAGCTTGGCGTTAACTCCACTCATCGGTTTCAGCTTCATGGGTAGTGAAGAGGAAAAGGTCATGTATTTAACATACACACCAAAAACAGGTGAGCTGCCAGAGGATACTTTAGCAAATGTTGCCGAAGTAGAGGATGAACTTTTAAAACGCGATGATATTGATATCGTCCAAGTATCCGTTACTGATAGCGGTGATCCAATGTCAGCGATGATGGGCGGCGGATCCAATGGTGCTTTAATGTACCTAATCTTTGACCCTGATATGGAAGACTTCCCAGAAGTACGTAAAGAAATTGAAGATTACGTGTTCAATATTGGACAGTCGGGTGAATGGAAGAGCCAAAACTTCTCGTCTATGGGGATGGCAACAAATGAAGCAAGCTACACATTCTACAGTGAGGATTTAGATAAACTAAACGAAGCTGTAAAAATGGTAGAAGATGTAATGAGTAAAAATAAAGGAATAGAAGATGTTACTTCAACTACCGAGGATGCATATGTTGAATATACATTTAATGTCGAACAAGATGAATTATTACAATATGGTTTAACAACAGGTCAGATCGTTATGATGCTTCATCCAAATAAGACACAAGAAGTATTAACAACGGTTGAAAAGGATGGCAATGACATTGATGTTATCGTTCAGCAGAAGCAAGTTGAACAACCGAAGTCAATTGACGAACTTTTAGCAACCCAAGTGCCAACAGCTTTAGGGACAACAATGCCGCTTTCTGAGCTAGTAACAGTTGAGGAAGGGACAACATTAAATACACTTTCACGTAGTAAAGGTGAATACTATGCAACGGTTTCTGGAAAAATCATTGGTGATGATATTTCGAAAGCAACCTCAGAAATCGATAAAGAAATTGATAAATTAGATTTACCAAAAGGGGTTACAGTCGGAATAGCTGGTGTAGCTGCAGATATGAATGAAACCTTTACACAGCTTGGAGTAGCGATGCTTGCTGCTATCGCAATCGTGTATTTCATTCTCGTTGTCACATTTGGTGAAGGAGTAGCGCCGTTCTCCATCCTATTCTCATTACCATTTGCGGTTATTGGTTCATTTGTGGGCTTATATATTGCTGGTGAAACGATTTCAGTATCAGTCATGATGGGACTGTTAATGTTAATCGGTATTATCGTCACAAATGCGATTGTATTAGTTGATCGTATCGTTCGGATGGAACGTAGTGGTATGGGAATGCGTGAAGCGATATTAGAAGCGGGTGCAACACGTCTTCGTCCAATTTTGATGACAGCTATTGCTACAATGGGCGCGCTTATTCCATTAGCGTTAGGAAATGGTGGCGGAGGTATGATTTCAAAAGGCCTTGCTATTACCGTAATCGGAGGATTAGCAAGCTCCACACTATTAACGTTAATTATTGTACCAATTGTATATGAAGTTCTTTCTAAGCTCTTTAAGAAAAATCGTAAAGAAGTAGAAGAAAATTAAATGGAGAAGCCCTACAAGATTCGTGTATATCTTGTAGGGCTTTTTGTATACAAACTAAATCGTCGTCGGATTCATTGAACAAGCC
>JAEWIG010000342.1 GCA_023387295.1 Bacillota bacterium
CGTTCCAAATGCAAATAAATCATGGGGAATCCCTGTAACAAGACATAAAGTTCCTTATGAAAAAACTTCCCTTTTTGCAAAGGACGGCTATCCGGCTAAACGCCCATGGTATCCAATCGGGAATAAACTCATTCATGACGTACTTCCAAGTGCTGCAGAAGGATATCCATATAAAATTCGCGCTATGATCGTTAATAGAACATCACCAATTATGTCAGGTCCACGTTCTGATATGCAGGAGAAATTCATACGCGATCCGAAGGTTGTCGAATTAGTCATTTCATCTGATATTGTTATTGGTGAAACAACGAAGTATGCTGATTTTATTTTGCCAGATTTATCTTATCTGGAAAGCTGGAATGCAGAAGATATATTCCCAATCTTGAAGTATAAATTCGCAGGCCTTGTTCAACCAGTAACAAGAGTTGTTCCTGATGCAAGAGCTACAGAACAAGTTTATATTGATTTATTAAAAGGAATGGGACTTCCTGGTGTTGGTGACAATGCATTTGTCGATGGCTCTAGTCTACATTGCCCTGAGGACTACTACATTAGACGTGTTGCGAACATTGCATTTGACGGCAAGAAGCCTGTCCAGGATGCGAATGCTGAGGAACTTGCTATTTTTGAAAAGGCGAGGAAAAAAGCACTTGGCAAATACTTTGACATTAATGTATTGAAAAATGCAGTAAAGCCTGATGAATGGAAAAAGGTTGTTT
Organism: Bacillota bacterium; assembly: GCA_023387295.1. GTDB lineage: Bacteria > Bacillota > Bacilli > Bacillales > Cytobacillaceae > Cytobacillus. Next base: position 720 of record JAEWIG010000342.1, read on the forward strand.
ATGTGTTAAATCGTGGTGGAAGATATGAGCCACAAGGTGACGAGTATGTTGGCAACCATATTAAATATCAATTTAATAATCTCGTTCATTTTTATGATGAAAAGGTGGCAGGCTTTAAAAGTGCCTTTACTGGTAACTTCTTTGAGGGAGTGCCGATTGCGGATGAAATTAGACTTTATAATGGAGAAGTCTACGAGCCGAAGGATCCATTCCATTTTATAAATTGGAAATCAAGAAATATTGGAACTCATAGAACAGAGAGTAATGCATGGTTACGAGAAATTCGTCCGGAAAACTATTTATGGATTAACCCTATTGATGCGCAGAAAAAAGGCATTAAAACTGGGGATACTGTATTAATTTCTTCAACAAGTGCAAAAGTAAAGGGAATAGCACTTGTGACACCAGGAATTAAGCCAGGTGTACTAGGAGCAAATTATAGCTTCGGTCATTTCGCATCTGGAGCTGAAGATGTAAAAATCGACGGAAAAGTGATGAAAAAGACTGAGGATTATGGTCACTTACCGTTCGATACAAATGAACCTCTCCATGAAGAAAGTGGTTATGCAAAGGCAAGAGGAAAAGGATTCTCAGTAAATGCTTTAGCTGATAAAGACCCGAGCTATTTTGAAGGCTTTTTAGCGGATTTAGTTGTTGGAGGTCCTGCTCAGCAAAGTGTTTATGTAGACGTTAAAAAAGTTTGATAGTGCAGGGGGAGACAGGTATGCAAGCAGTTGAGGAACTAAATGGTAGCTTAGCGTTAGCGAATATAATGTCAGTAGTTTGGCTAGGCGACTGGGATCATTATGAAAAGATTTTTGCAGAAATGCCAGTTGAATTAAAGGAGCAGTTTCCATTCCATCAATATTACAATCGAGAAGAAGTTGAAATCTGGCATGAGAATCATTTTTTCATTCCAGGAGAGTATTTTGTTTCACCTTACATGTCCTCTTATTCTAGCAATAATGGACAGGATGTGGAGGAAAGAAGGAAGAGCTTGCTCTGTTTAATTGGCATTTATGAAAAGATGGGATTTTATTATCCATTGGAAAAGAATCTTTATCCCGACCATATTGGGTGTCTAACGGTATTCTTGAGCTCTCTCCTGCAGGAACAAATAAAAGCAACAAACGATTCGGATGAAGAGCTATATGGTAAACTAGTAGACTTAAAAAATGAAATCCTAGCCGATTTTATTCAACCAATATTAAGTCCACTACAAAAAAACGCCATGAATAACGTAAAGCATCCGTTTATAAATGAGTTTATCCAGTATTTTTGCAGCACACTTGGGAAAGAAGAGATTTTTTCGCAAGCTTAAGATGGAAAAATGCTGATATTTCCGCAAGCTTTGAAAAATAATATCTAAGATCTGAATATATCGAGCAACTATCTAAAAATATCTAGCACTTTGAACGTTATATCTAGCAACTTTTATGAAATATCTAGTAACTTTCACAAATTATCGAGCAAACAGAGAAAAAGGGTGTCCCACAGTCAAAAAATTGACTTATGGGACACCCTTTTCATTTAATGAGAAGTTAGTTCGAACTTATTTATTCTTTCTTAAGTTCCCAAGCTCTTCAACTAACGCTTGCATTTCATTCGGACTGAAAGAGTTCTTTTTCATGACAAGCTCGTAAATATCTTTAAGCTCCTCATACATTTCTTCATCGAAATGTGACGGTTTAATCGCACCGATATTAAGGACTTTCAATTTTTCTTTTATTTTTTCAATCATGTATTCGACATTTTCAATTGATTTTTGGGTCAAATTCATTTTTAGCTCCACCCCCGTTTAAACATCTTTTCATGTTATGAATTATATGTCAACCGTAACTCATTATAGAATTGTAAATATCACTTTTTTAATAAGATACACTAAAAATGTATTAATAAAGTTGCGAATGAGATGATTATTTAAGAAAATAGAGGAAAGACATAAATTAAAATGGTATAGAGAGTGAGTGTGGGGAAAAATGAGTAAGTCATTGTTTTGGAAAGGTGTATTTCTTGGTGCAATTGCAGGAGGAGCTTTAAGCTTAATTGATAAAAGCACTCGGGAGTCAGTTATTGCATGTAGTAAAAAGGCCACAAATGAAGTTGCTTTCTATGTGAAGAATCCAAGTGAAGCGGTAGAGCAAGTGAAGGAAGTGACGAATAAAATTAAAACAACCTTCGAGCAAGTGAGTGAGGATGTTTCATTTATTACAGAGAAAGTTGAAGAGTTGAGGGAAGGTACTCCTCAGGTTGCCAAACTTTTTGGAGAAACGAAACAAAAAGGTTATTTTGAAGAGGAATAGGGTATTTAAAATTTTTAACCCGTAACTAGAGATGATCGGAAGTCTCACATGTTTTAATGGGGTTTTTCGGGCATGCTAAGGTGAAAAACTGGACGTACATACGAATTCGCATTGAAGTAGAGCGGAGGTGATGGAATGAGAAGGGGATTGCTAGATTTAATTTTGCAACTGTGGAAAAGAGTGAGCCGTGATGATATATTTGGCCTTGCAGCTCAAATGGCATACTACTTCTTGCTATCTCTCTTCCCATTGCTTCTATTCTTAGTATCCTTGCTCCCTTATTTACCCATTACCGAGGCAGATTTACTTGCCGTTGTTCGTGATTTTGCACCAGCGGGGACGGTAGAATTAATTGAGTCCAATATCCAGGAGCTGACGACCAAAAATATTGAGATTCTCTCGTTTGGAATTATTGCGACGATGTGGTCTGCTTCGAATGGGATTAACGCCATTGTTCGGGCTTTTAATAAAGCCTATGATGTAAAAGAAAGCCGACCATACCTCATTGCTCGAGGAATGTCGATTTTATTTACATTTGCGATGTTATTTGTGATCATTATTGCTTTGTTGCTTCCTGTTTTTGGAAAGTTGATAGGCATACACTTGTTTTCGAAATTAGGTCTTTCTGATGATTTTTTAGCGACATGGAATACGCTCAGATGGCTTATTAGTTCAATTATTTTATTTATCGTTTTTACAGGTTTATACTGGATTGCCCCGAATAAAAAGCTTTCCTGTTTAAGCATTATTCCAGGTGCACTTTTTGCCACAATTGGCTGGGAATTATCTTCACTAGCTTTTTCCTTCTATGTAACGAATATCGCCAATTATTCGGCAACATATGGTAGTATTGGAGCCATTATTGTTCTCTTAATTTGGATTTATATAACGGGGATTGTCATTATTATCGGCGGAGAAATTAATGCCCTACATAGTAAAATTAAAGAAAAACCTTGCTAAGAAAATAGTCTTGAGCATCTGAGCGAAAAAAATGTCATCGGCTTTATTTCACTGCGCTTACGACGACTTCGTTCACGTCGAGGCTTGCTCAACAAATCCGATGACGATTTAGTCTTATACAAAATAGTTATTTGCTTCCATTCATAAATTTGCCTTCCCAACAAACAATAAGACAGGGGAAAAATATGATCCTTTAAAGGAGGCATTCCTATATGTCAAAGAAGGCAAATAAAGGCGGAACAAAGCAAAAAGGGAAAAACAAGCCGAACCAAAAAACGTCCAGTTCAGCTAATGGACAAAATGGCTATCATTAAAATGAAATGCTTCAGTGCCTCTAGGCCTTGAAGCTAGACAAACCTAGTCAAAAAATCCTGAGGACTTTCCCTCAGGATTTTTCACTTACGACCGCAAAAGTCTTAAACTATTTAAAATGACTAATATCGTACTACCTTCATGAGCAATAACTCCAAACGGAAGGTCAACGAACTGTAGGAAGTTTGAAGCAATCAATAGCATGATAACCGTTATCGAAAAAACAACATTTTGTTTGATGATTCGATTCATTTTTCGTGAAAGGTTAATGGCTTCTGCTATGCGTGGCAAGTCATTTTTCATTAATACAACATCAGCCGTTTCAAGGGCGACATCTGTTCCTTCACCCATGGCAATTCCAACATTTGCAGTAGCTAATGCAGGGGCATCATTAATACCGTCTCCGACCATGGCGACCGTTCCGTATTTTTCTTTCAATTCTTTCAAGTGCTCCACTTTATTCTCAGGGAGACATTCAGCAATATAATCATTTAGGTGAGCAATCTTTGCAATGGCTGTTGCTGTGTTTTGGCTGTCTCCTGTAAGCATGATTGTATAAATTCCTTGTTTTTTCAATTCATCAATCGCTATTTTAGTTTCTTCACGAACAACATCCTGAAGTGCAATGATAGCAGCTATTTTCTCATCTCGTTGAACATACACAACTGTCTTTCCTTCACTCGCCATTTTGGCTGCAGCTCCATCTGCGAAGCTTTGTGCAGCCTCTAATCCAACAAATTTTGCCTTACCAATTTTCCATTCAACATCATCAATCGTCGCTCTAACTCCCCAGCCTGTAACGTCCTCGATGCTTTCTGGATTGATGAGCGGAGACGTTAGATTTTCTTTAGCATATTTCACAATCGCATTTGCTAATGGATGAGTTGAATGGTTTTCAATTGAAGCAGCTTTTAATAATACATCCTTTTCCTCTAGTCCATCTGCAACGATGATATTGGTTACCTCAGGTTTCCCTTTTGTTAGTGTCCCTGTTTTATCAAAGGCGATGGCTTTTAAGTGGCTTAAATTTTCTAAATGAACGCCACCTTTGAATAAAATCCCATGCTTGGCACCGTTTGAAATAGCTGACAGGGTAGCAGGCATAATCGAAGCGACTAACGCACATGGAGATGCAACAACTAGTAAAACCATTGCTCGATAAAATGTCTCTGTCCAGCTCCAGTCTAAAAGATAGTGCGGGAGAAACATCATAAGAGCAACAACGGATAATACGATCTTTACATACGTTCCCTCGAATTTCTCAATAAAAAGCTGAGAAGGAGATTTTTCACTTTGTGCAGACTGAACAAGCTGAATGATTTTTTGAAAAAGAGTTTCACTACTTGGTTTCGTAATTTCAACAGTAATGGAGCCATTTAAGTTGACCGTTCCAGCAAAGACATCATCATTATTTCCCTTTGTAACAGGAATGGACTCACCCGTAATGGCTGCTTCATCTAAAGTTGTTTGTCCTTTAATGATCTTGCCGTCAGAAGGGACACGTTCACCTGGTTTAACTAAGATCAAATCTCCAATTGCCAATTGAGATACATGAACTCGCTTTTCGTTTCCACCGTTAACAAGCAAAGCTTCTTCTGGCTGCATTTCCATCAAGGAAGAGATTTCCTTATGGCTTTTATTCATGGTATATGTTTCTAATGCACCACTAACCGCAAAGATGAAAATGAGAATAGCTCCTTCTGTCCAATAGCCAATAATCCCCGATCCAACAGCGGCAAAAATCATAAGCATTTCCACGTTTAATTCTTTATTAGCAATCGTTTCTTCGATTCCTTCTTTTGCTTTAGCAAATCCACCAATAACGAAAGCTAGAATATAGGCTGCTACTGAAGCTTTAGAAATTTCATTTTTATCCAAAATCCATCCTACTGCAATTAAAAATCCACTGGCTAATGCGGCAATTAATTCTGCATGAGGTTTTATTTTTTCAATGAAACTTATGTTTTCATCTATGGAGTTTTTTAATAGTGCTTTTGCCTCTACACTCATCACTTTTTCCCTCCCGTAATTTCAATTATAAAATCTAATTGAGAAAAATAATCAACATCACTACGTTAATAAACAACGAAAGCTGCCACCATATAGGCGACAGCAGTATAAATAACGCAAAAACAACTGAAAAATCAAGTTATTTATAGTTTACTACATCAGTTATGAAATAACCAGAAAAAATTTCGAGTTTTTTATAATTATTATTTTTTTATAATTTTTATATATTAGTGAGAATTATTCTTAATGTTAATAAGACTCTTTTTTTACCGTAACTTGCTTTTGTCCAAACAAGGTAATCGTTAAGAACATAATAAAAAGCATGGCACTTATGATATTAAAAAAACTAATGGATTTAAAAAACTGAATGAATATACCACCAATATATGGACCAGTAAGACTGCCAATACTAAACGCAATTCCACAAAGCAGATTTCCTGTTGGAAGCAGATTTCTTGGTACTAAATCAGCCATATAGCTAATTCCTAGCGAAAAGGTTGAACCGACGAACATTCCAGCAATGAAAAGACAGATGGCTAATGCAAGTATCTTTTCTTCAAGAAAGCCAGCTGCCATAAAGCTAACAAATCCGGCTAATAAACTTAGCATTAATATGTTTTTTCTTCCATATTTATCACTTAACAGACCAAGTGGAAGCTGCAGAGCAATTGCTCCAACTGCAAAGGACGTTAGGAGAATAGAAACTTGAGACACTTCAAAGCCAATCCGCAGGCCGTAAACAGGAAAGCTTCCATTCAATGAAGCTTCTAGGAATCCGTAACCTAATGGAGGCAGGAATGCAACCCATGCTAGCTTGGTTGCCTCCGAAAAGCGTTTAACTGTATCTCTAAATGAATTCACCTCAATTTCTTGCTCAGGGAAATCATTTTTTAAAGTAAATAAAAATATCCAAGCTATCAAGCAAAGGATGGAAGAAACGATAAATGGTAATGACTCACTTACATGAATGAGCGGAGCCATCAATGGTCCGACAGCAAAGCCAATTCCGAAAAAAAGTCCATATAAAGAAATATTTCGTCCTCTGCGATGTTCGGGTGAAAAAGAAGTTATCCATGTTTGCGTTCCAAAATGAAGAGAATGATCTCCAATTCCAATTAACAGTCTTAAGAAAAACCAAAACCAAAAAGATTTCCAAAGTGGAAATAAAAGCAGTGCAATGATAACAAGTAAACCACCGAAAATAATGACAGGCTTGTAACCATATTTCCTTAATGGGTATTCCATAAACGGAGATATGAGCAAGATACCGATATATAAACCTGTGGCATTCAGCCCATTTAAGCTTGATGATATTCCTTCATTTTCGAAAATGATTGCAATTAATGGGAGCAGCATTCCTTGGCTAAATCCAGAAATAGCAACAATACTAACTAATATCCAAAACTGTAAATTTTCCTTTTTCATTATGCCAACCTCAATTTCTAACTCTAGCGTTTTAAGTATTTCGACTATATATGATAGTACATAAGAAAATAGGGTATTGACAAGAAGAAAAGCTATTAATTTTTCCAGTCAAGGGAAGAATAGGTGCAAATATAAGTACATCAGGGGAGGATATTGGAAATGAATAAAATCTTTATGTTGCTCGTTTTGGCTGGTATTCCGCTATCGGTTGTCGGAACACTTATGCACTGGCCAAGCGTTATCCTTTTTGTTATTTATTGCTTAACTATTATCGCACTCGCTAGCTTTATGGGGAGAGCTACAGAAAGTCTTGCGATTGTGACAGGACCAACGATCGGAGGATTATTAAACGCAACTTTTGGGAATGCAGTGGAATTAATTATTTCGGTATTTGCTCTTAAAGCAGGGTTAGTTGGGGTTGTCCTCGCCTCATTAACTGGCTCAGTTCTTGGAAATCTACTTTTAGTTGCAGGTCTGTCTTTTTTTGTTGGAGGAATTAAATTCAAGCGTCAGTCCTTTAATGTATATGATGCTAGACATAATTCTGGCTTGCTAATGTTCGGCGTTATTGTTGCCTTCGTTATTCCAGAAGTTTTTTCTATGACGATGACGGAAAGGCAAACTTTATCGTTTAGTGTTGGGATATCGATTATCTTAATTACGTTGTATTTGGCCGCATTGTTCTTCAAGCTCGTAACACACCGTGGGGTTTATCAGGTCGAAAATGAGCATAAGAGTGAGCATAAAGAGGAGGTAGCAGAATGGGGAAAAGGGAAGGCGATTGCTATTCTTGCTTTAGCAACAATAGCTGTTGCGTACATTTCAGAAAACCTTGTTCATACATTTCAAGAAGTGGGTGAAACGTTTGGTTGGTCGGAGTTGTTTATTGGGGTTATTATTGTAGCGATTGTTGGAAATGCAGCAGAGCATGCATCAGCCATACTAATGGCTTATAAAAATAAGATGGATATAAGTGTAGAAATTGCTGTTGGCTCTACTCTACAAATAGCGATGTTTGTCGCTCCGTTGCTCGTGTTAATTTCATTATTATTTCCAACAGCTATGCCATTAGTTTTTACCTTGCCTGAGCTAATTTCTATGGTCACAGCAGTGTTCTTAATGATAATAATAGCAAATGATGGGGAAACAAACTGGTTCGAAGGAGCGACTTTGCTAGCTGCCTATTTCATTATGGGGATAGGGTTTTATTTACTATAAATAATGTTTATCTGCTCCAAATAATATGTTGTAAAATGTCGTCGGCTTCATTTCTCTGTGCTTACGATTACTTCGTTTACATCGAGGACAAGTTCTGCTGAATCCGATAACGATTTAGTTTTATAGATAAAAAGCCTCTGGAGTTAGCGGTTCGTGATTGATTCAATGAACTGAATCAATCATGGATTCGCATTCTCCAAAGGCTATTTCTTACATATGTCATAAACTGAAGCCATTTCATAAAAAGGATGTAAATCTACTCGCTTTTAGGTATTGATCACCAACCTTTACGTTGCTATTTGATCATGAAACCTCGACTAGAATGATGACTACTTTGCAATTTTTCTTTCATCCTCCTTGATTAATAAGCGAATTGACTTAGCGGCCCTCCTTTTTTAAAAGTAAGATAATTATATAACATTAATTGATTTTTGTAAATATTCAGATTAAATTTGTTCCTTTTTAATTATCCAACGATTTCTTATGTGTGATGGATAATTTTGCTGTACTCCGAAAAAACTAACAAAGAACTATGATTCATAGTGAGTTGAAAGGAGTAAGCCACCATGAAAAAAACAATGTCGATGTTTTTGTTAGGTCTGATAATAATGACATTATTTCAACAACCAGCATGGGCAGAAAAAGCAAAGAAGAAGGTGGAAAAACCTTCTCAAGCGATTGCAATTCCAAATTCAGTTTTACAAATAACGAAAGAGAATACTTATCCGAATCCGACTCAGGATATGCCAAAGCTGCAGCCAAGCGAGTTAACAGAAAACCTGATTGATTCGTCAAAAGTGAAGATTGAAAACCCTAATTTGATTCGAATGCTAAATGAATCATCTGTGAATAGCACTCCCTTCGCTGTTGGCTATCGAGCGATTATTTACCTTGGACAATGGCCGTTAAATTATGAATCAACAGAAACATCGCCAAACTGGGAATATCAAAAAATTAATACAAATTATTTCGATAATCGGGGAGGGAATGCCCCATACGCCATTCACTATGTACAGGAAACACAAAAAATCATTCGAGGGGGCTTAACGGCAAAAGTTCCAAATACAGAAGAAGTGAAGAAAATGATGCTTTTAAAAGCGATGGAGAAATCAGGGCTTCCACTTGCCTTTGATACGGTAATTGGTGGTGGAACGAAAAAGGATCATAAATACAATGTACCTCCGAAGCGTTTAGGCTACTTGTATGGCTATGCCCCAGCAGTCAATGAAAAAGGGAAAGTGACCTATGGGGAAGTATATGTGATGTTAAAGGGAAATAAAAAGGTTCTTATTATTAAAAACGTTACATCACAAGGGGTAGGAGCTTGGATTCCTATACAAGATCATGTATCATTCGGCTTCTTTGCGTCAGAGCGGCCAAGATAAAGCGAGCCTTTCATCAGTTTGGGTTTATAGCCCGTTAAACTCCGATAGAGAGAAATTCAAAATATGAGGGTGTAACTAATGTATTCTTGCTGCCTTTAGGCACCCTCCTCTTCATAAAACCTCATTCCTATCCAATAAATATCTTTTGCCTTTCCTCCTTTCCTCTAATTTTTTATTGACGATCACGATGAGAAAAGGTAATATAACTCTATTAACGTCTATTTAACGACAATTTTAAATAATCTAATAATTAGATGAAGATAACTAAACTATTGGAATTTGGGGGAGCAGCATGAAAAAGGAGATGTCATTCTGGGTAGCATTGATTCCACTTGTCGTCATGATTTTGGTAATGGCGATTACGGTAATCGTACTTGAACAAGGGCCTCATATTCCATTAATAGTCGGAACTTCCGTGGCTGCTTTAGTAGCCTGGCGTTCAGGCTATAAATGGAAAGAAATCGAAGAAGCTATGTACAAAGGGATTCGTCTAGCATTGCCAGCAGTCATTATTATTATGCTTGTAGGGCTAACAATTGGTGCGTGGATAGGTGGGGGAGTCGTAGCCACAATGATTTATTATGGGTTGAAAATTATTACTCCTTCTCTTTTCCTTGTATCCATTACGATCATTTGTGGAATCGTTTCGTTAGCGATAGGAAGTTCATGGTCGACAATGGGAACCATTGGTGTAGCAGGAATGGGAATTGGATTAAGCATGGGTATTCCGGCTCCTATGATAGCTGGTGCGATTATTTCAGGAGCGTATTTTGGAGATAAAATGTCACCACTTTCTGATACAACAAACTTGGCTGCTGGATTAACAAATACAGATTTATTTGTTCATATTCGCCATATGTTATATACAACCATTCCAGGACTTGTGATTGCATTAGTTGTGTATGGACTACTGGGGTTAAATTTTGCTGACGGTAAATTAGACACAGAGGGCATGAATCAAACGGCACAAGTTCTTCAAGATAGCTTTGTTATTTCTCCATGGCTATTAATTATTCCATTACTCGTTATTGTGTTAGTTGCAAAAAAAGTGCCAGCTATCCCTGCTCTAATCGTAGGAATCTTACTTGGATTTTTTGCCCAGATTTTGGTTCAAGGTGGTTCATTTGCGGAAGCTGTAGCCTCTCTGCAAAGTGGGTTTGTCATTAACACAGGAAATGAAATGGTTGATAACCTGTTTAACCGTGGTGGCTTAGATTCAATGATGTATACGGTCTCCATGACAATTGTAGCGATGACATTTGGGGGAATCCTTGAAAATACTGGAATGCTCCAAGCGATAGTGAACCAAATTCTAAAGCTAGCGAAAACGGCAAAGGGTTTAGTAGCCTCAACAATCGTTTCTTGCTTTGCGACTAATGCTTCTTGCTCTGAGCAATACATATCGATTGTTATTCCTTCTCGAATGTATGCAAAGGCCTATCGTGATAAGGGGCTGCACTCAAAGAATTTATCACGGGCACTTGAGGATGGCGGAACGCTAACATCTGTTTTTGTACCATGGAATACGTGTGGTGTGTTTATTTTTGGAACATTAGGTGTACAAGCCTTTCAATATGCACCATATGCTGTCTTAAACTTAGCTGTCCCAATTATTTCGATTATTTTCGCGATGACAGGCTTTTCGATTGTTAAATTAACAGATGAAGAGAAGAAAGCGATGGAAGAAGAGGAAGCAGCATTAAACAGTTAAGAAGAAGGGCGGTCTCGTAAACTCGAGTCTGCCCTTGAATTATTTATAGATTAGTAGCTTAGAAATAAATCGGGATATTTAGTGTATATAAGGCACGTGGGCGCCCTTGCTGGTAGGTCATTTCCTCGCCCACAATTTGAATATACTGATGGTCAACTAGCTTTTTAATGATTCGTTCAGTAGAGCGCCGTGTAATTTGCAGATAATCAGCTAAGTCGGCTGTGGTAAATTGGTTTGCTTGTCTAGAACGAGCAAATTGAATAATTTTTGATAGGTTCGCAGGGCTTAGTTTTGCCTTTTGCGCGATTTTATACAACTCAGGATGATTATTTGCAAGGCGTTGCTGTTGCTGTTGGGGTAATGGCCCAATTAGTTCTTTTTTGTCGTTTAAAATAAAGCCACAGCTTTCATGAAATTTCTTTTCTGAGAATGAGAGGGCAATTCTAGCATTTTCCTTTGCGTCTTTTAATGCTGTTCCATATCCAAAGCCAACAGCAATTTGAGTTGGGTACTTGCCAAGTAGCTCTAAAAGCAATCCGTTATGAATAAATGCTTCTACATCACCACGTGTACTGATAAGAGAATATAATCCAGTTTCTACTTGCTGTATGGACCCTATCACCTTCTTTATCAACTCAATAATACTATTTTGTATTTCATTGGAGCTTTCTTTTATCGAAAAATAAGTAACTGCGACTTGTGATAAACGACTTTTAACGAAACTAGCTTCAGCTTTTGCTGCTTCTAATCCTTTAATGATCGAATGGTGAGGGTCACGCATTCTCATCGCTGGGACGCCAAGTTGAATCAATTGATCATATACAGCATGCACACTCGTTAAAGCTAAATCAGTCGCTCGCAATTTCCATAGGGAGTGATGAAATTCAATAAGCTCCGCAATATCAAAACGATTTTCCTTAAGCATTAATTGGTAGTCGATGATGTGTGTAGGTGAGGGAGAAATGTCAGCAGCTTCTAATACATGTTTGACGATGGATGCATCGGTTAAATCAATTGAAATTCGATTTAAAGAAATCTGCTTATGATATAATATTGTAAGGAAAGAAGAGGAAACAGTGTAATCATCCTGTGCGAGGTAAACGCACGGAATCGGCAATTTTTTTCTTTCTTTTTTTGAAAAATAATAGGGCAAAGCTCCTGAAAAAAAGACTACATCACAAGGTGTTAGCTGTGTGAGAAGTATAGTAGCCTCTTCTGGATGTTGATACACATATTCATTCAACTCTATGTTAGCAACTTTAGGTGCAACTGTTTTTATTTTTTCGATAAATTCAGCTGAGCCAAGGACAGCAATTTTGGTTATCATTTGATTCACCTCCATATTGTAATCTTTGATTCTCTTTTTTTTAATAGCCGTCTATTTAACGACAATAATATCATTTTTTAGAATATTTACAAAATAAAAAGGGGTTTTTATTATGAAAATTACTGCGATTGACATTTACGCGATCCATTTGCCACTCCACGTACCATTTGTCGTCAGCTATCATAGTTACGATTATATGCCTTCTGTCATTGTGAAAATCGAAACAGATGAAGGGATTGTTGGCTATGGGGAAGGCGTAGCTGATGAGCATGTAACCGGAGAATCACTTGAAAGCGTCGTTCAAATTCTCAAAAACACTCTTGGCCCTGTATTAATCGGCCAAAACCCGATGGAAATCGAAAAGATTCACGAATTAATGAATAAAACGATCTATAGTGCTCCAACAGCAAAAGCAGCGATTGACATTGCTAGCTTTGATATTATGGGGAAAAAGCTGAACCAGCCTGTCTACCAGTTAATCGGGGGAAGATATCATGATGCATTTCCGATTACACATGTATTAAGTATTGCTGAGCCTGAAGCAATGGCAGAGGAAGCTGCTCTTATGCTTGAAAAAGGTTATCGTTCTTTCAAAATGAAGGTTGGAACTGAGGTACATAAGGATGTCGAACGAATTCGTGCTGTTCGTGCAAAGGTCGGAGATGAGATTGCCATTCGTGTGGATGTGAATCAAGGCTGGAAAAACAGTGCCACAACACTTGTTGCCTTAAATTATTTACGTGACGAGCATTTAGATTGGGTTGAGCAGCCTGTTGTAGCGGATGATATCGATGGAATGGTGGAAATAAAGTTGAAGACAATGCTTCCACTGATGATTGACGAAGGCTTAAGAGGGCAGCGTGAAATGCTTGAAATTATTCAAAAACGTGCTGCTCATAAAGTAAATATTAAACTCATGAAATGTGGTGGGATTTATCCTGCTGTTAAGCTCGCTCATCAAGCAGAGCTTGGTGGACTTGAATGTCAAATCGGCTCGATGGTCGAATCTTCAATCGGGTCAGCAGCGGGTTTCCATGTTGCTTTTTCTAAAAAGGTTATTACAAGTGTTGAATTAACAGGTCCACTGAAGTTCTCAAAGGATGTTGGCAATTTACATTATGATGTCCCTTTTATTCGTCTAACAGACAAGCCGGGCTTAGGTGTCGAAGTGAATGAAGAGATATTGCATGAATTAACGGTATCAAAAGAGAGCGTCCGCTAGGGGGAAAGAGATGACATTATTACATGAAGGTATACTAACGAAGAATCATCTGCCTCTTTCTTTTCAGGTACATTTATTAACGATGGAGCATTTACCGGAAATCTTACAGGTGCAAGCTGAGGTTGTGAAGAACCTTAAAAATCATGATACTTTACAGCCTTTAATGGAGGAAGAATTTCGTTTTATATTAGAGGGCAACGGTCTTATGATTGGTGCATTCGTTGAAAACGAGTTAATTGCATTTAGGGCTTTACTCGTTCCCGTTATCGATGACGAGCATTTAGGATTTGATATTGGCTTAACAGAGGAAGAACTACCAAGCGTCATCTATCAAGAGATTTCAAATGTTCATCCTGCTTACAGAGGCAATCAATTACAGAAGACATTGGCTACGATTGTGATGAAGGAATTAGCTAGTCGTAATCACAGCTATCGTTATGTTTGCTGTACAGTTGCACCATTCAATATCCCGAGCCTGAAGGATAAATTTGCTCAAAACATGCACGTAGCTGCATTGAAAGCAAAGTATGGTGAGAAGCTCCGCTATATTTTTGTGCGAGATTTACATTTGAATGAAATCGAAAATTGGACCGATACAATAGCGATCCCAATGGCCGATACTCATGCCCAACAACAAAAGCTAGCTGAGGGCTTTCGTGGAATCGCAATGGAAGAACGCGAAGGCACGTTGTTTGTTCTTTATTGCAGGTGAAGCAAACTTCAGCAATTATTCATAAGCCCCTATCAAGTAGGAAAAAATAATAATTGCGCTCTTATTATTTTTTCGGTAGGATGGAAACGAGACGAAAGGAGAGAACAGCTTGGGTAGTCCTATACATGATAAAAACGGTCAAGTTTCTTTCTTAAAACAAAGGTTAAATATGTTCCTTGGTGTGCTTGAAGCAATTGAGCCAGAAGAGGTAGAACTAGAAGACATTGACCGTTTAATAGAAATAATCGATGAGCTTGAATCTAAATGCAAAGAATTTAATCATCGGGATTAAGAATGAAGTATGATTTATACTTCATCTAGTAAAAAGAGCCTAAAATGGCTCTTTTTCTATATATACCTAAATCGTCGTCGGATTCATTGAACTGGCCTTGATTCCGATTTTTGCAACCGATTACATCCAATAACTTTTAATAAAATCACGTTAGGAGTATAATAATATACGGTAATTATTATAATTTTCACTATTAAATTGGCATAAGGGGAAACGAAGGGAAAGGGGATTATACACATGAATATCGAAAAATTTCAGAAAAGTATGTATGAGCTGATCGTAGAAACGTCTACGAATCTACCAAAAGATGTCCGTCGTGCGATTAAAGTTGCGAAGGAAAGCGAAAGTGCTGGAACAAGATCTGCGATGAGCTTAGCAACGATTACGAATAATATTAAAATGGCTGATGACAATGTTTCACCGATTTGTCAGGATACAGGTCTACCAACCTTTAAAATCAAAACACCTGTTGGAGTAAATCAGCTTGTCATGAAGGAAGCAATCAACCGTGCGATTGCTCTTGCAACAAAAGACGGGAAGCTTCGTCCGAACTCTGTTGATTCACTAACAGGCGTAAACAGCGGGGACAATCTTGGTGAAGGAGTACCCGTAATTAAATTTGAGCAATGGGAAGAAGATTATATCGATGTCCGCCTTATTTTAAAGGGTGGCGGCTGCGAAAATAAAAATATTCAATATAGTCTACCTTGTGAGCTTGACGGATTAGGTCGTGCTGGTCGTGATCTGGATGGTATCCGTAAGTGCATCATGCATTCTGTCTATCAGGCTCAAGGGCAAGGCTGTAGTGCAGGATTTATAGGAGTTGGTATTGGGGGAGACCGTTCCGCAGGCTATGACTTAGCAAAAGCTCAGCTTTTCCGTTCAGTTGAAGATGTGAATCCTAACGAAGATTTACGTAAGGTAGAAGATTATATAATGGAAAATGCCAATAAGCTTGGAATCGGTACGATGGGCTTTGGTGGGGAAACAACGCTTCTTGGTTGTAAAATTGGGGTTATGAATCGTATTCCAGCTAGCTTTTTCGTTTCCGTTGCGTACAATTGTTGGGCATTCCGTCGTCTAGGTGTTGCAGTGAACGCTGAAACAGGAGAAATCAATGAGTGGATGTACCAGGAAGGTGAAAAAATTGACTTCGGTTCAACAGAAGCAGAAAAAGCAGCCGCTTCCGACACAAAAAGTGAAGTCATTACGTTGCAAGCTCCAATTACAGAAGAGCAAATCCGCAGCCTAAAGGTAGGAGATGTTGTTCAAATAAATGGCAGAATGTACACAGGTCGTGACGCAATTCACCACCACTTAATGAGCAATGATGCACCTGTTGATTTAAACGGTCAAGTGATTTACCATTGTGGTCCAGTTATGCTGAAGGATACAGAAGGAAAGTGGCATGTCAAGGCAGCTGGTCCTACGACAAGTATTCGTGAGGAGCCATACCAAGGCGATATTATGAAGAAATTCGGTATTCGCGCTGTCATTGGTAAAGGCGGAATGGGACCGAAAACTTTGGCGGCACTTGCGGAGCATGGAGGCGTCTACTTAAATGCTATCGGCGGAGCAGCTCAATATTATGCCGACTGCATTAAAGAGGTAGAAGGTGTCGACTTAATGGAATTCGGAATTCCTGAGGCAATGTGGCACTTACGAGTTGAAGGCTTCACAGCTGTTGTTACAATGGACTCTCATGGCAACAGTTTGCATGCTGATGTTGATAAATCTTCATTGGAAAAATTAGCACAATTTAAAGATCGTGTGTTTTAATCTAGATAATTGATGCCAATATAGAAATTTAAAGAGATGGAGCTAACAAATTGCAAGGAAACTTGTAGTTTGGAGCTCCATTTTTGTTTTTTATAAAAATGGGAGGGGACGAAAATAGTTTTTTCAATGATTTGTGTTCGACCTTTCTAGTTTTCTGTTCAAGTTTGGTCAGTTTGTGTTCAAGTTCAAGCAATTTCCGTTCAACTTTGCTGTTTTTCCGTTTAACTCCATTTATTGTAAGCTCTATATGATGGATAGTAAATAATAACAGTAATTTTTTGCTTCCCCGCAACAAACAATAAGGAAAAATAGAGGAGGAGTGCAGATGAGATTAAGTAAATTTCTCTTTCTTATAGCTGTATTTTTTGTATTTTTCTCATCAACAAAAGTAAATGCTGAATACGGTAATTCTCCAGTCCATTGGGGTTTTAAAAAAGGTGAAAATGAGGAGCAAGCAGATGCCGGAAAGCCACTCGATGACATGTTAAACAGGCTTGGTGCTTATTATAAAGGCGATCCAACGAAAAAAGATATTTACTTAACCTTTGATAATGGTTATGAAAATGGCTACACCGGAAAAATATTAGATATCTTGAAAAAAGAAAAGGTTCCTGCCGCCTTTTTTATTACCGGTCATTACATAGAAAGTGCCCCCGATCTCGTAAAGCGAATGGCAGCTGAAGGCCATACTATTGGCAATCATTCATGGTTTCATCCTGACATGACAACGATTAGTAATGAGCGAATTGCCAAGGAACTAGAAATGGTTCGCGAAGGGACAGAGAAGCTTACGGGTTTGAAAACGATGACTTATTTGCGCCCACCACGTGGTATTTTTAGTGAGCGAACGATTAAAGTTGCCAATCAGCAGGGCTATGTTCATGTTTTTTGGTCGTTAGCGTTTAAGGATTGGATTGTTGAACAGCAGAAAGGCTCGCAATATGCTTATGACAACATTATGAAGCAAATCCATCCTGGGGCGATCTTGCTCCTTCATACGGTATCAAAGGATAATGCAGAAGCACTTGAAAAAGTCATTCAAGATTTAAAAAGTCGTGGTTATACCTTTAAAAGTCTTGATGATTATATGCTAAGTCAACTGTTTGAAAACGTTATGTTGTATTGAGTGGATTTATGTTGAGTATAGCTAAGGTAAGTTGGAAATAGTTAAATATGCGAGCTGCTGATATCTGATTTAGTGGTGAATTTACTGATAAAAAAGGAGATTTGCTGATATAAATGGAAAATTGCTGATAAAACTGTAGGATTTGCTAATATAAATGGAAAATTGCTGATAAAAGTGGGGATTTGCTGATATAATCGGAAAGTTGCTGATAAATGTGAGGATTTGCTGATATAAGCGGAAAAATGCTGATAAAACTGGGACTTGGCCGATAAAATGTAGAAAGTGACCGATATAATTGAAAACTGGCCGATAAAATGTGGAAAGTGACCGATATATTTGAAAATTGGCCGATAAAATGTAGAAAGTGACCGATATATTTGAAAATTGTCCGATAAAATGTAGAAAGTGACCGATATATTTGAAAATTAGCCAATCAATCGTGACAAGTGACCGGTATATTCGGAATTTAGCCGATATTATTAGAAAGTTGCAGATATATCTGTGAAAAGCCGGCCGAAATATCGAAGAAAAGCGCATAGTACTCTTTTATCTGCTTAATAAACAGAAAAAAGATTGTAAAATAGCTTCTTCCATTAAAATAGACTAGCTTCACAAAAAAATAATCTAATCCAAATTACTATTTGACAATAATAAAAAATAGGTGTAAAAATAATAAAAGAAAATATAATACAGTCCTTTAACACAATCCTGTGAGGTTGAGAAGGAAGCGGAATAAGTACTGGCATCCCTAGGATGACTGTGCTTACTTAAGCCTTCTTATCTTTTAGGTAAGAAGGCTTTTGTTATTCTTCCAAGAGGCTGTAAACAACAGGGAAAGCTGAGGCGCATATGAACTAGGAGCCGAAGCTAGACAAAGAGGAGGAGTAATAATGAACACAACAACTGAAGTAATTGAAGAGTCGAAATCCAAAAGGTATAAAACCTTACTTGGCTCCGTGCTAGGGTATGCGGCAGAAGGCTTTGACATGCTGCTCCTATCATTCGTACTCGTATTTATCTTAAAGGATTTTAACTTAACAGAAGTAGAAGGCGGTAATCTAGTACTAGCCACAACGATTGGGATGCTCGTCGGTTCTTATCTTTTCGGGTTTCTAGCAGACTTATTTGGTAGAATTAAAGTTTTAGCGGCAACGATTCTTTTGTTTTCCGTAGCAACTGCCCTAATTTATTTTTCGACAGATTACTGGCAATTATTAGTTCTTCGTTTCTTAGTCGGAATGGGTGTTGGTGGAGAATTCGGAATTGGAATGGCGATTGTCACAGAAACTTGGTCAAAAAATTTACGGGCCAAAGCAACATCAGTTGTAGCGTTAGGCTGGCAGCTAGGTGTGCTTGCAGCTTCTATTTTACCAGCATTAGTCGTACCGCACTTTGGTTGGAGAGCCGTATTCTTATTCGGATTAATCCCTGCTTTACTAGCAGTCTATGTTCGTAAAAGCTTAACAGAGCCAAAAATTTGGGAGACAAAGCACCAATATAAAAAAGAGTTACAAATGAAGGCTGCCCAAGGAACAATAACGGCTGAAGAAGCGCAATACTTAGAGAATATTAAAAAATTCCCGTTGAAAAAATTATTCAGCAATAAGAAAATAACGATTACAACAATCGGTTTAATCTTAATGTCCTTTATTCAAAACTTTGGCTACTACGGAATTTTCACATGGATGCCAACGATTCTCTCGGAAAAATATGGTTATTCTTTAGCGAAGGCGAGCGGCTGGATGCTCATTTCAACAATCGGAATGCTTATCGGAATTGCTGTTTTTGGAATATTAGCAGATAAAATTGGACGCAAGAAAACATTCACAATCTACTATATTGGTGGAACAATTGCTTGCTTAGTCTACTTCTTCTTATTTACTGATGAAACATTACTGCTTTGGGGCAGTGCAATGCTTGGGTTCTTTGCAAATGGGATGATGGGCGGATTCGGAGCAGTATTAGCAGAAAACTATCCTGCAGAAGCTCGTTCAACAGCAGAAAACTTCATTTTCGGAACGGGTCGTGGTTTAGCAGGGTTCGGTCCTGTTATCATCGGATTACTTGCTGCAGGGGGAAGTTTATTAGGAGCATTATCACTAGTCTTCCTTATCTACCCAATTGGACTTATCATCATGCTCGTTTGTATCCCAGAAACAAAGGGAAAAGTCATCGATTAATTTAATATTAAAATTTTATGGAAAGTCTATGTACAAAGGTTGCATAGACTTTTTTGTTTGTTCACAATCAATTTCTCCACATATGATTACTAAAAGTTTGATATGCTATATATAAACTATTTTTTGAATATTTGTTCTTTTTTATAGGCTCTGTTAAACATGGCTGTTGATTTCCGCTCCAGGTTGCTCACTTTCCGCGGGCGGTCCGGGAGCCTCCTTGGGCTGTCGTACCTGCGGGGTCTCCCTTGTCCCTTCCTCCCGCAGGACATTTAATAAGCTTCTGTGTATTTGCACCGCAAGAAGGAAATGCGTATGCATTTTCGAGGAGTCTCGCACCTTCCGCTTCAATCAACAGGTGCAAAGATCAACATTGTTCTTTAACTGAGCTTAAAAATAAGCAACTTGTATCAATCTATAAGTCACGGACAGCAAATTTATGCTTGAATACGTATCTAGTAAATATCAGAATTGTCATGGAATTACGCTCAAAAGGAGGGAATACGTTGTTGATTCCAGGAAAAATAGATTCTATTTCTACTACTGTAATCAGTGATAAAGGCGTGGACTCCATCGTCGATTGGTTCGATGAGCATAAACAATCGTTTTATATCCTTGGCTATTCCTATCTTAGTAATCAGATACAACTGGAAGAGCTCTTTTACCGGACCATTATACAAGTTCAAAAGGATTTGTCTCGTTTTACTGGTAAAACTTCATTCAAAATGTGGGTTACTTCTATTTTCATCGAGATCTGCCGTGAGCTTTCTGTTGATAGAAGTTTCCAAACTTTAGAGGAAAGTGAACCACGTCAGAATTTATTTAAAGCACTTAATCAATTGAAAGAGCACGAGAAAGAAGCAATAATCCTTACATATGTACAGAGATTTTCTAATGAGGAAGTAGCACAACTTCTCAAAGTTTCAGTGGGGAAAATGAAAGAGCTTATGTATTCCGGCGTCCAGTTACTTAGCAACGAAATGAGACAGGGCATAACTCTTCAGGGTTGTAAGGAGTATAAAAAGGATTACATCGATTACTTGGAAAGAGTCATGGAACGACCGAAAAAGATTGATTTCGAAGTACATATTTATCATTGTCAAAAATGTCAGGAGGAGCTGGCAGCGATTCAAGATGTCATGCTAACCATGTTTAATCTTACTGATAAAATAGAAGATTTACATGTACCATTTGGTTTCATAGAGAACATAAAAGAAAGGTTGGTTGCTAGGGAGAGCCATATTCAAAAGAAGAACAAGAGGCGTAAACGAAAGGTACAGGTTATTGCGAGTATTCTCGCATTATTGTTCGGAATAGGTGCTTTTACAGGTGCGTTTAGCCACTTTTACTATTCATGGACAGAAGAAGATCCGGAATTGCGTGCCTTTCTACAAGAGGGCGTTGCTCAAAGGCTGAACCTTGAAGTGGAAAGCGCTGGTGTGAAAATGAAGATAAAGAGTGTAATTGCTGATGAATTTCAAACCCTTGTTTTTTATGAAATAATAGATACAGTTGGAGGCAACCAATATGTCCTGAATTATGGTGATGGAGTATTTGTAGTGAATAGATACGAAATCATGAACAGATCAAGAGAGCCAAGGTACTATCCACCTGACCTTGAATCAGAAGTAAATAACAAAGAAAAGAATGTGTATCATGGGAAGTTGAGTTTGTGGCCACTCAAAACGGCAAATGGGACAATCAAATTTTCTATTACAAACCTGCAGAAATTGAATCGCACTTCTTCTGTAGGAGATAGTTTAATAGAGTACGAGAACATGGAAATGTTAACTGGGGATTGGAGCGTCGATATCCCTGTAACAAAACAGCCTTCCACCGAATATGCATTGGATAAAGAAACAGAAGTTGAGGGGGTTCCGGTTCGATTTCATAAACTAACCATTGCCCCAACAGCGACGATTCTGCAATTTGGTATAAATAATAATCAACAGCTAGAGAAGGAGATAATGTCTCTTAATTTTAACAGTCTAGAAGTGAACAATAAAGAAGTGAAACCTGATATATATGGCAGCGCTTATTTTTATTTGGATGCACAATCCGAGAAGAATTGGACTACGATGCAAACACAATTTGATCCTGTTTTTATAGAAAAGCCAAAACAGGTTGATATTCAATTGGGCTCTGCATATTTATCGGTTAATGACAATAAAATCATTGAATTAGATAGTACAAGAGGATTTCCGCAAACTTTTGAATATGTAGGCAGTACAATTTCGATAGACAAACTAGAAGTTGGACAATCTACTGAATTTGTCATGAGCAATTATGAAATAGAAAATCGAGCATATGAGATGTTTTATGTAAATATTATCAGAAAGGATGAAAAGATACCGGTTTTAATAAATATGAATTCTGAAGGCGTGTTTGTTGATAAAAAAGGGGTAAAATATGATATTAATGAACCCAATTTCTCATTTGAAAAAATAGAGCAGCCCCGGTATTTCAATACAGTTCAAAGTGTGGAGTTTCATGGTAACGATGTGCTCCCTGAAAAACTGGAGATTTTTAAGTACAGTACAACAAAATATTTGGATGATGTTGTGAAGATTTTTTTGGAGTAACAGGCGAAGGAAAGAGGTACTTCAGAATCATGATAGGTACTTCAGTTGATATCATCTGTGAGGTAGTTACTGCCTAGTGGGATGATAAATATTTTTAAGATTGTAATGCTATGGAAAAAGAGATAATATAGGACACTAGAAAAGGGTTTAGATGTATTTTTTAAAAGGAGTGTTCGGGATGATTTTTCAGATGACCGAAAAAGGTTTTGTCACAGAAGTTGGCTATGGGGAACTGAATGTATCAGGTGAAGATCAATATGGATTTCGTCCATATCAACTTCTTGTTTCATCTGTTGCTGTTTGTAGCGGAGGTGTTTTACGTAAGGTTTTAGAAAAGATGCGAATTTCTTTTCAAGATATAAGAGTTCAAGCGGATGTAGAAAGAAATGAAAAGGAAGCGAATCGAATCGAAAAGATTCACCTCCATTTTGTGATTATTGGAGAAGAGTTGGATGAGAAAAAGATTGAAAAAGCTTTAATCGTCACAAGGAAAAATTGTTCCATGGTTCAATCTGTGAAAGATAGCATTGATATTACGGAGTCCTTTGAAATAAAAGCTTCAGAATGAAAATATGGATACACAGACAGAAAGAGTTCAGTGATGGACTCTTTTTTGATTGGAAAAAAGGTCAATAAAATAGCGGATAGTAACTTCTATATAAGAGAAAATAACAATGAGAAAATTCAATATAAGGAGTTCAACATGAAACCTAAAGAAAAACTATACTTTAATGGTGAAATATTGACACTAGAAGACGATGGCCTTTATGTGGAAGCAGTGCTACTTAAAGGGGATAAAATAGAGAAGCTTGGTAAAAAGGAAGAATTATTACAGGCTGCAGATGAAAATGTTGAATTAATAGACTTGCAAGGAAAAACGTTGATGCCATCTTTTATTGACGCTCACAGTCATTTTTCGGGTTATGCGATATCTTTTACACAGGCTGACCTTAAAGATGTAGTAAATTTCGCAGGGATTGCTGAGGCAATCAAGAATTTTATTGAGAAAAATAACATCGCATCTGGAAAATGGGTGCAGGCAGACGGGTATGATCATAATTTTTTAGATGAAAAAACTCATCCAACGAGAGAATTATTAGATAGCGCTGCTCCTAACAATCCAGTTATCGCTAAACATAAATCTGGTCATATGGGTGTATTAAATACAATGGGATTGAAAGAATTAGGAATCACTGTTGATACACCAAATCCTGAGG
>JAEWIG010000386.1 GCA_023387295.1 Bacillota bacterium
TGCTACAATAGTATGATTTGGAAAACGTTTCTTTGTTTCGTATATTTCTTTTAAGTTCACTTCCAAAGGTCTGTCAGTGATTAATTCGATATTATTAAATCCTGCTACTCTTTGACCGTTGAAGCTAACCGCAGCAAATCTTGAGGTTACATTTAAGATCGGATCCCCTAACGTCTTCCAAACAGCTCCACCCCAACCTGCTTCAAAAGCTCGCTGAACTTGATATCCAGAGTTTGTTGGAGGAGCAGAAGCTAACCAAAATGGATTGGGTGATTCAATACCTGCTAAATTTATTCGTAAATCTGCCATCATCCTACCTCCTAGAGTTTGTTCGTTCCTCAATTATCCTGTGTAGTGTATTTATGTTCGTCCCCCCATTTTTAGAAGTGAGAAAATTCATCCTCATTTATCGCAGATTTAGAGGAAAAAAGCCGCTCTGATTGAAATTCCACATTAAGCTATTTCTGTTACCCGGTTTGCTAATCGTTCATGAATGGCATAAGCTGCTTCCTTTCCTTGTTGAGCAGCTGACACAACCATCGCCTCTCCTTGCCCCTTGCCAAAGATGACATCGCCACAAGCAAATACCTTTGAATTAGATGTTTGATAGTTTTGATTAATTTTCACTACACCACCGTTATGCTGTAACCCCATACTCTCGATCAGGTCAATATAACGTGATTGTCCGATCGCTTTAATAACAGCGTCTACTTCTAATGTAAACTCAGATCCTTCAATAGGAATAGGACGACAGCGGCCATCCTCCCCTGGCTCACTCAATTGCATTTTCATACATTCAATAGCTCTTACCTGACCTTGTTCGTCCCCAATAATTCGTTTAGGGGCCGTAAGCCATCTAAATTCAACCCCGTCTTGCTTTGCAAATTCATATTCAAAATCGTAAGCTGTCATTTCTTCTACTGTCCGTCTGTAAAGAATTTTGACGTTATCAGCACCTAAACGGACAGAGCAGGTGGCAGCATCAATCGCGGTATTTCCGGCCCCGATTACGACTACTTTTTTCCCTATCCATTCATCTGAAAAGGATTCAGTCTTCGTTTGTTTTACAAATTCGATTGCATCATGAACACCCGCTAAATTCTCACCATCTATTCCTAGATTCGGAACACTCGACATCCCGGCTGCGAGAATAATAGCTTCATATTCTTCAAGTATTGCTTCAACTGATATATCTTTACCCACTCTAGTTTTTGTCTTAATTTTCACATCTAAGCTTTCGACTTGATTCACTTCCCAAAAGGAAATCTCTTGAGGAAGTCTAAATGAAACGATGCCATAAGTATTCAATCCACCGGCTTTATCTTGAGCTTCAAATACCGTTACATCATACCCAAATAACGCCAGTTCTCGAGCAGCGGATAAGCCCGCTGGTCCACCACCTATGACTGCTACTGATAGACCGTTTTTCTTTCCTCTCTTAAATAAAACCTGCTTATTTCGAATAGCCCAGTCTGTTGCATACCTTTGTAATTTCCCTATCATGATAGGTTTAGTTGAATGATTTAGGACACAGGCTCCTTCACATAATTCCTCTGTTGGACAAACTCGGGCACAGCTAGCACCAATTGGGTTCGCTGTCATAATTGTCTTCGCAGAGCCTTTGAGATTTCCTGAGGCGATTTTTTTGATAAAAGTAGGGATATCAATTCCTGTTGGACATGCGGTTATACAAGGTGCATCGTAGCAATAGAGGCAGCGGTTTGACTCTTCAATGGCTTCCTGTCTTGTTAATTCGGGGGTAACTTCTTGGAAATTATCACCAATGTTTGTTAACGATATTTTTGAATACTTATATTGGCTCACATTAACAACCTCCCTTATAGGATTTAAAAACGAAATTTTTTCTTTAATCGACAAGTTATTTGAAAGCGCTTACAAAAATTGTCGCACTTTGGAAATTATTTTATCTCTTCCGATAGTATCCCCTCCTATTCCATTCTATTGATTTTTACTTCGAAATAAATTACGACAAGAACAATATTCAGAATAGAATTAATATTTAACAATTAAAACTATTTTACTTTCTTCAGTGCTCGTTTGCACTATACACTTTGTTAAATCATGTCCATTCCTTATTATTCATCTTGTAACATTACTGCTTTTCGATAGGTTTAGATCGACTACTTCCGAAGACTCCTTCCAAACCCACATTTATTTTGTACAATTGTTACAATAACATAATGAAATTAAAAAAAATGTAGAAAATACTAGATTATAAAAAAATAATAGAATCTTAGAAAAGAAATATTCCGATACAAAAAATCCAGTGTCGCTTACGAGAATAAGAAACGACACTGGATTTCATTACTTCAACTAATAGTATTAAAAACATATTATGAGATGAGAAATTCCTCAATGATATCTGTAGTTATTTGCTCCATCTCTTCCTTTTTATCATCCTCTTGTTTTAACTTACTTATTTCTTCATGTAAACGCTCCATCTTCCGATCTAAACGAGCGCCAATCGTTGCTGCTTCCTTTAATTCTGCAAGCAAATGCTCTGGAGCATCCTTATTATATTTATAGAAGATTTTATGTTCGAGACTCGCCCAGAAATCCATTGCAATTGTACGAATTTGAACCTCTACATTGATCAATTCCTCACGGTCAGACATAAAAATGGGGATTTCAATAATCATATGAAGACTTTGATATCCATTTGGCTTTGGATTTTTAATATAATCCTTTATTTCAATTACCTTGATATCTTTTTGATTTTCAAGCATGGAACTTAGTTTGTAAATATCAGAAATGAACGAACATGTAATTCGTATTCCAGCAATGTCTTTAATATTTTCTTTAATTGATGGAAGTGAAAATTCGATATTTTTTTTACGAACTTTTTTTAAAATACTCTCGGGAGATTTTATCCGAGATTTTACGTGTTCAATTGGATTATATTCGTTTATATAGTTAAATTCTTCCTTAAGAATATTAATTTTCGTATTCATTTCATCTAATGCAAACTTATACGCCATCATAAATCTCTTGAGCTGTGTACCTATTGCCATTATCTCTTTAATATCAATAGATGGACTCTTTTCCAATTCATTTCTTCCTTTCTAAAAACTAATACATTTTAGTTACAATTTTTTTAAAATGGAAGCTTGGATTTTACGTAAGACGTCTCCTCTGCTAATAATGCCAACAACTTGATTTTTCTCATCAATAACAGGTAGTTTTTTGAAATGGTGTTTCGATAACTTATTTACAACCGATTCAATAGAATCGTCTGGACAAACCGTAACAATGCCCTTCTTTTTTCCAATTTGAATAATTGGAGTTTCCGCTATATCATCTAGGCGCCGTTGTAAATCTCGTTCTTCAATGCATTCCATATAAAATAAAAAATCATAAATTTTCCGATCAATAGGTTTAATTGTTCTGATAATATCCCCATCTGAAACAACTCCAAGTAGTGTTCCGTCAGCATCACATATTGGCAGGCCACCAATTTTTTTCTCAACAAATATTTCCATTACATCCTTAACACTTGCATTCGGATTTGCTGTAATTACTTTTTCAATCATAATATCTTTTACTTTCATGAAATCCACCTCATTATCACTAATATTAATAACCGTTAATGTTTGTCCCCACTAGTTTCATCATTGCGTAAACTTTGTAGTACTTCTGGCGGAAAGACTAAACGACAAATTACTTTTGCTAGTTTAAGCGTATCGATTGGTTCTTTGCCATACTCTTCTTTATTTCTCCCGTTTTCAATCATGAAAATAATAGTCGATGTGACGATATCCAGGTCAAGATCTTTCCAAGTAAGCCCCTTTTCTTTTGCTAAAACTAATCCTGAACGAACCCTAGCATGCAAATTTTTCCTTACTTGCATGATTACTTCAGCTAATTCAGGGTCATTATGCTGCAGTTCCGGAATGACACGATCCATTCCGATTTCATTTAAACGTTGATAATGCTTATCTAGAAGTGTAGCTAAAAACACTTCTGGATTTTTTTCAAACCAATCTGGAACAGGAGGCATAAGTTTCTCTAATTGATCCCCTAATATCGCCATAAGAAGCTGACGCTTATCATTAAAATAGCGATAAAAAGTTCCGATTGCTACACCTGCATGTGATGCAATATCCTTTGCAGTTGTTTGGGCATAACCATTTTGTAAAAATAAAATACGACCACTTTCCAGTAAAGCGAGCCTCTTTTTTTGGGCACGCTCCTGCTTAGGCAAATATGGAAATGATCCTATTAATTGTTCTTCTTTTCTAGGCATATGCTCCACCTACCTCAGTTAAATAATATCATAAATTCTTAAACATGAACTATAGTTCAACTTATTGACAAATTATTTTTTCCCATGCATAATTTGAACCATAGTTCATATTTCTACTTTCATGAATAGCTTTATTTATTCGAAAATTACCTTTTTTTACAAGGAGTGGTTAAGATTGTCCACATCTATTATTGCTGTAATAGGAGATAAAATACTTTTTAAAAGAAATAATCTATCCATTATGGGTGAGGTAGTAAAAGAGAATGAGGCAAGTGTTATCGTAAAAATTGATGAAGCTGACGCGGAGAAATTAAAGATTGATACTGCTTTAACCGTTGTAGCACACAAAAATTATGAAGTCATAAAATAAAAAATACTGCACTCCTTTTGATTTAAGAGATGCAGTATCTTATAAATAATTAATCTAGTAACAGCGAACGATTGACACCTCTTTTTATAGTTCCGATTCTGCCGACGCTCCACTCGTTGATTCTAAACGTATATTGCTATTATTCGGAACACGTAATAACAGGGCACCACCAATGATAAATAAGATGACAAGACTAAAAACTCCACTATTGGTGTTTCCAGTCACTTGAGCTGTTACTCCCACTAGCAAAGGTCCGGCTATAGCAGCAAACTTCCCAAAAATATTGTAGAAGCCGAAAAACTCATTCGAAGATTCTTTCGGTATTAGCTTCGCAAAATACGAACGACTTAGCGCTTGAATCCCCCCTTGTACACATCCTACTACAAGCGCAAGAATCCAAAAATCAAGTGCTGTTTTCATAAAATAGGCATAAGTACAAATAAATGTATACATGATGATACCTACAAATATCATCCTTTTTTCTGTAAACTTTTCCCCTAGTTTCCCAAAAGCGATAGCCGCAGGTGCAGCCACTACTTGTGTAAAGAACAAAACAATTAATAGGGTTGTAGCGCCAATTCCTAAATCTAATCCATATGCTGTCGACATTTTTATAATCGTATGAACCCCATCAATATAGAAGAAGTAAGCAATTAAGAATAGAAATACTGCGCGATATGCTTTTATATTTTTCATTGTTTTAAATAAACGTTTGAAGCTAGTTGATACTGGATTTGGAACACGTTCAACATAATATACTTGCTTAACATGTTTTAACATCGGAATCGTAAACAATCCCCACCATAAACCCGTAATTGCAAAGCCAAGCTGACTAGCAACTGTGACAGGAAGGGATAGTATCTCTTGTTGTGCCAGAATGATTATGCCGAGAGCGATAATAAATGGAATACAACTTCCAATATAGCCAAATGCGTATCCGTTAGCAGAAATTCGATTCATTCTTTTTTCTGTCGTAACATCAACTATAAAAGCATCATAGAAAATATTCGCACCAGCAAATCCAACTGATGTTAACACAAAGCACAGTAATAATATCAACCATTGGTCGCTAGGAATTAATCCTAACACAATCGTGAAAATAACTCCTAATGACATAAAAAAGATGAAAAATTTCTTTTTAAAGCCTCTAAAATCGGCAATCGTTCCTAAAATTGGGGCAAGAAGCGAAACGATGAGTGTAGCAAATGAATTCGCATAACCTAAATAAGCGGTTGATGTTGATGCGGCTATACCTGCCTCTGTAGCTGCCGCCTTAAAAAATACTGGAAAAATCGCAGTGACAACAATAATCGAATAGGCTGAATTTGCCCAATCATAAAACACCCATCCTCTTTCTTCTTTTGACATTTTTGCCATTAAACGACCCCCTTTGCGATATTTATATTTGAATCAATATCAAATAATTCGTTGATTACCTCTCCATCCGTTTCACCTAAGTCAACCCCTAGTAAACTAGCTAGGGTAGGACCAATATCAACCAGATTCATCGAAGGAATAATTTCACCTTGCTTAATTCCTTTCCCAGAAGCAAGAAAAAAGGTTGTATAATTAGCCTTATCAGGAGAATATCCGTGACAGGCAAAAGTATATTTATTATTACTACGTACATCCTCTTCAGTTATTTCATTTAAATACGTTCCCATATGGTTCTCAAGAAAATAATAACCAAGCCGAGCCTCTAACATATATGTGCAGTCTGGATCCGCTCCTTTTCTACCAGCCTCCTCCCCAGTCAAAATCGCCTCAATTCCATTAGTAGAATCAGTTATTAAGCATTCTAAAATATTCTTGACGGCCTCTTTTGTCAATTTGTCATTCGAATCGTTGAGATAAATATATGCCGAACCATCACAGCTTTTACAATAAGCTTTCCATTCATAAATCCTTCCACTTGTATCAACCGATATTAGACCCTTCTCACGAAGAATCACATTAAGGTTTATTGCCTTATTTTCATCTAATGCACTATGATCACCAAGAATGATAATTGTTGTCTCTTGTAATCTATCAGTTTGTCGCAGGGTATCAATGATTCGACCTAACCTTCGATCATGACGATGAATGGCCATCGTCGCCTCATCAGAATATACACCATGATCATGCCTCATTGAATCAAGATCTGTGAAGTGAACAAGCAGTAAATTAGGATCCTTTGTAAGAATGGTATGAACAGTTGATTCTAACACAAAATCATCCAACGCCGGTTGACTCAAACCTTTACGAATATGACCAAATCGCTTATTAAGATCCCATTGATACAGAGGTGTACCATTAAAAAGTGATACGGTTATCTGATTTTGCCAAGGACGATTCGGAAATATTTCAGGAAGATTATATTGAATACTCTTTGCTTTCCCAGTGACTGGCCACAACAATGCTGCCGTAGTAAGGTTTGCCCTATACGCTTCATCATAAAGAGTCGTTCCTTTAATAGAGCTACGGTACCAGTTCCAATCAGGCGACACTCTCCCAGGTTGAAGGAGAGTATTATTTACAAC
>JAEWIG010000083.1 GCA_023387295.1 Bacillota bacterium
ATACAAAAACTAGAAAAGTTACTCGGTCATGATTTTATGAAACATGAGAAGAGATTGGCACTTGAACTTATGATTCTAGCATATGGTTTTATTCTAGCGTCAAAGGAGACTTAATCTCATTCACAATGTGGAGTAAAAATGGAGAGGTATTTTACAATCTGTCTAATGAAAGCCTTTTAAAAATAAGCGATAATTTATATATAATGTAAGAAAATTCGGATTACAATAGGGGGATTAGACATGATGACAGTAATTAAAAATGAAACAGCTGTATTAAAAAACTATATCAATGGAGAATGGGTGGATGCAGAGAGTACAGAAACATTAGATGTTCCGAATCCTGCAACTGGTGAAATCATAGCAAGAGTTCCGATTTCCTCGAAGGAAGATGTTGCAAAGGCAGTTCAAGCGGCTAATGAAGCTTTTCAAACGTGGAAAAATACTCCGGTACCTAAGCGGGCCCGAATTTTATATAAATATCATTATTTATTAACAGAAAACCATGAAAAACTAGCGAAACTCATTGTTTTAGAAAATGGGAAAGCATATAAGGAAGCTTATGGAGAAGTCCAACGTGGGATTGAATGTGTTGAGTTTGCTGCTGGTGCTCCGACTTTGATGATGGGGGAAACGCTATCAAATATTGCAGAGGATATTGATTCAGAAATGTTCCGTTATCCATTAGGGGTTGTAGGAGGGATAACACCATTTAATTTTCCGATGATGGTTCCATGTTGGATGTTTCCGTTAGCTATTGCTTGTGGGAACACCTTTGTCTTAAAGCCGTCTGAACGTACTCCAGTTTTAGCGAATGAGCTTGTTGAATTATTTGCTCAAGCAGGAGCTCCTAAAGGTGTATTAAATATTGTTCATGGCGCTCATGATGTTGTAAATGGATTGCTTGAGCATGAAGATGTGAAGGCAATCTCGTTCGTTGGTTCACAGCCTGTCGCTAAATATGTTTATGAGCGTGCTGCAGTTGCTGGTAAGCGTGTCCAAGCTTTATCTGGTGCGAAGAATCACCATATCGTGATGCCGGATGCTGATATGGACAAAGCCGTTACGCAAATCATTAGTTCTGCATATGGTAGTGCAGGACAACGTTGTATGGCTTGTAGTGCGGTTGTTGTTGTAGGTGAAGGCGATGAATTTGTCCAAGCACTGAAAGAAAAGGCTGATGAACTTATTATTGGAAATGGCATTGACGATGAAGTATTGCTTACTCCTGTCATAAGAGAATCACATCGTTCAAAAGTACTTGATTATATTGAAAAAGGTCTTGAAGAAGGCGCCACACTGCTTCGAGATGGACGAAAAGAAATGGATGAGCTGAAGGAAGGAACTTTCTTGGGTGCAACTATTTTTGATCACGTAACACCTGAGATGACAATTGCCAAAGAAGAAATTTTTGCTCCAGTCCTAAGTTTATTGCGAGCTAGCGATTTAGATGAGGGATTAGAATACATCCGTAAATCCAGATTTGGAAACGGAGCAACAATCTATACAAACAATGCTCAGGCTGTCAGGAAATTCAGAGAAGAAGCAGATGCTGGTATGTTAGGAATTAATGTAGGGGTTCCGGCAACAATGGCTTTCTTCCCATTCTCAGGATGGAAGGATTCCTTCTATGGTGATCTTCATGTGAATGGAAAAGACGGCGTAAACTTCTATACCCGCAAAAAAATGATCACCTCAAGATTTTAACTAGAAAAGCGTAAGCGGCTTGCTCAGGGGCGACAAGCATAAGGCGAGCTGGCGAGTAGGTTGCTCTTTAACCTACTTGACAGATTGACTTATGACCTCGAGCCCCTAGCCGCTGGAGCTAGACAAAGAAAAGCGTAAGCGGCTCGCTCAGGGGCGATTTTATCCAAACAAAGGGGTGGACAGATTGACTAGTGTTAAGCAAAGTGATGAGCTTTTGATGAAAGATAAAGATTATGTTTGGCATGGGATGAGACCATATAGCCCAGATGCAACATTAATCGCACAAAAAGCAGAAGGGTCATGGATAACGGATCAAAATGGGAAGAAATTTTTGGATGCCATGTCTGGATTATGGTGTGTAAATGTTGGTTATGGAAGGGAAGAACTTGCAACAGCGGCATACGAGCAATTAAAAGAAATGGCTTACTTTCCACTTACACAAAGTCATACGCCTGCGATTAAGCTAGCTGAAAAATTAAACGAGATGCTTGGTGAAGAATATGTGATTTTCTTTTCTAATAGTGGTTCTGAGGCAAATGAAACAGCATTCAAGCTTGTCAGACAATACCATCAACAAAAAGGGAATCATAGTCGATATAAGTTTATTTCACGGTATAGAGCGTATCATGGAAATTCGATGGGCTCCCTTGCTGCTACGGGTCAAGCACAGAGAAAGTATAAATATGAGCCACTAGCTCCAGGTTTCATTCATGTTGCTCCGCCTGATTTATACCGTTCTTCAGACAAAGTAGATGCTAAGCCTCAAGAATTACAGTCTGTACAGGATATAGATCGCGTAATGACTTGGGAATTAAGCGAGACAATTGCCGGAGTTATTATGGAGCCGATTATTACGGGTGGCGGGGTCATTGTTCCGCCAGACGCGTATATGGCGGGTGTTAAAGAGGTATGTGAAAAACATGGTGCTCTCCTAATTGTTGATGAAGTGATTTGTGGCTTTGGGCGGACAGGTAAACCATTCGGTTTTATGAATTACGGTGTAAAGCCTGATATCATCACAATGGCTAAAGGGATCACAAGTGCGTATTTACCATTATCCGCAACAGCTGTCCGAAAAGAAATTTACGACGCTTTCAAAGGCTCAGAGGAATATGATTATTTCCGTCATGTTAATACGTTTGGTGGCAATCCTGCCGCCTGTGCCCTTGCACTGAAAAATCTTGAAATAATGGAAAATGAGGGCCTTTATAATCGCTCAGCAGAGCTAGGTGAAAAACTGAAAAACAGCTTAACCACTAGTATAGGTGATCATCTATATGTAGGGGATGTTAGAGGGAAAGGACTCTTAGTTGGTATTGAGTTAGTAAAGGACAAGGCGACAAAAGAACCGCTTGAAGTGGGATTAGTGAATAAAGTGATCGCAGGCTGTAAAGAAAAAGGCTTAATTATTGGGAAAAATGGTGCGACTGTTGCTGGCTTTAATAATGTTTTGACATTGTCGCCACCATTAAATATTACAGAAGAAGATCTTGATTTTATTATTCAAACATTAGGAGAAGAGATTGAAAAACTATAAGAAAGAAGCTGCAACTGACTTGTTCGTTGCAGCTTTTTTCTATTTATTGAATATCATCGTTCTCTTCAAAAAGTTTAATGATATTTATGATGACGTTTGTTGCTTTTTCCATATTATCAACAGAAATAAATTCATATTTACCGTGATAATTTTCTCCCCCTGTGAAAATATTAGGTGTCGGGAGTCCCATATAAGAAAGTTGAGAACCATCCGTACCTCCACGAATTGGTTTTATGATCGGATTAATTCCTAAGCTTTTCATTGCTTTATCAGCAATCTCAACAATTCCGATTACAGGTTCGATTTTTTCTTTCATATTATAATATTGGTCTTTCATTTCTAAGAGAATGTTGTCATGACCATACTTTTCTCTAAGGTCTTGAACGATTTCTTCGATTTTCTTCTTTCTAGCTTCAAACTGAACCCGATCGAAATCGCGGATGATGTAGCTTAGTGTTGTTTCTTCAACATCACCGTTGATAGAAGATAAATGGTAAAATCCTTCGTAACCTTCAGTCAATTCAGGAGCTTCTTCTGCGGGCAATTTTTGATTAAATTCCATTGCAATTTTCGCGGAGTTTATCATTTTCCCTTTTGCAGTTCCTGGATGGATATTGTTTCCTCTAATTGTGATTTTCGCTCCTGCAGCATTAAAGCTCTCATATTCGAGTTCACCAAGCGGCCCACCATCAACGGTATAAGCGTATTTCGCATTGAATGCAGCAACATCAAATTTATTAGGTCCGCTTCCAATTTCTTCATCAGGAGTGAAAGCAACTCTAATTTTTCCATGTTTAATTTCCGGATGCTTTATTAAATATGCCATTGCAGTCATGATTTCTGCAATTCCTGCTTTATTATCTGCTCCCAGTAAAGTAGTCCCATCTGTTGTGATTAATGTATGTCCTATGTAGTTGTTCAAGTTTGGGAACTCTTTAGGAGAGAGTACGATATTTAACGAGCTATTTAAGATAATATCGTTACCGTCATAATTTTCTGTTATCTGAGATTTTACATTTTTCCCAGTAAAGTCAGTTGCAGTATCAAGGTGGGCCAAAAAACCGATTGTTGGTACATTTTTTTCTGTATTGGCCGGCAAAGTTGCCATTACATAACAATTCTCATCGACACTTACATCTGTCATACCAATTTTTTTCAGCTCTTCTACAAGCATTTTTGCTAAAGTCCACTGCCCTTCTGTTGAAGGACAAGTTTCACTTGCCTCATTAGATTGAGTATCTACTTTTACATAATTAATGAAACGTTCAATTATTTCCTTTTTCACCTACATACATCTCCTTAAAGTACTTCTCTTTCACTTTATACAAAAATATGAAAAATCACAAACTTATAATAAAAAATTTCAACTAAAAATTGTGAAATTGATGAATGGATTGTAGGAGTAATAGTCACTAATTTTTACTATTTTCATATTCTAATTTTTGAAAGAGTTACAAAAAAACTAATATTCGGTGTATAATAATTGAATATTTAACTT
Organism: Bacillota bacterium; assembly: GCA_023387295.1. Taxonomy (GTDB): domain Bacteria; phylum Bacillota; class Bacilli; order Bacillales; family Cytobacillaceae; genus Cytobacillus. The sequence continues at coordinate 4,740 of JAEWIG010000083.1, forward strand.
CATTATGGAGATGGAGCACAGGAGGAGCAAATCGAATGATGCATGACCCGATACAGTTTATTCATCAGCAACGGGACTTAATTTTTCAAACATATGAAGAGCTTCACCAGCTTGCTGAACCAAGCTGGCACGAAGAAAATACTTCTAAATATATTATTGAGATGCTAAAAAATGCGGGGTTACGAGTTCAAACATTTAGCGGACATTTTGGTTTTATTGCGGAAATTACAGGGGAAAAGCCAGAAGTAATTGCACTAAGGGCGGACTTAGACGCTTTAGTACAGGAAGTCGATGGAATTATAAGGCCTAATCATTCCTGTGGGCATGATGCTCATAGTACGATGGTGCTATTTACAGCATTAGCGTTGGCTAAATCGGGAGTCAGGTTTACCCATACAGTACGGTTTATTTTTCAGCCTGCAGAAGAAAAAGGCGAAGGGGCATTAAAAATGATGGAGGAAGGTGTCCTTTCCAATGTAAAGTTCCTAGGTGGATTACATTTGCGTCCATCAATTGAAGTACCATTAAATACGGCAACTCCGGTTATTCTTCATGGTTCAACAGTTAGTATTAAAGGTGTGATTAAAGGAGTTCCAGCTCATGCAGCACGTCCTGCTGAAGGAAATAACTCACTTGAGGCAGCTGCTATATTAATTCAGTCTATTCGCCAAATCCGTTTAAAGGATGAAGGGCAATATTCAATTAAAATTACTGAGCTACATGGGGGAGAGGCTTCGAATTTAATTCCTGGAACAGCACATTTCACATTTGATTTGCGAGCACGGACGAATGAATTAATGGAAAGTCTCAAGAAAAAGGCCAAGCATGTCATTCATACGATTGAACAGTTAACGGAGACAAATATTGATTATAAGTTTGTCGAATACTCTCCAGCAGCGAAAAAGAACACCCTCGCAATCGAGTTTGCAAAGGAGGCAATTGTCGGCGTTCTTGGAGAGGAAGGCTATCAAGATGTTTGTCAATCTCCAGGTGCAGAGGATTTTCATTTCTATACGTTGAATAATCAGGAAATTGCTGCAACCATGATTGGATTAGGGTGTGACTTACAGCCAGGCTTACATCATCCGAACATGACATTTAATCACGAAGCCATGATTTATGGGGCAAAAATATTAACAAATATGTTGTTAGATGCAGACCAAAAACAATGGTAACATATATGAAAAAGGAAGCGGGCGAACTCCATTTGAAGGAGTCCGCCCGTTTTTTAAATCATGTTATTGACCTTGCTGATTTTTCAGCTGTTGTTGTCCCATGGCGACAAGACGTTTCGTCATTTCGCCGCCTACAGAACCATTTGCTCGTGCGGTCGTATCAGCACCTAGCTGAACTCCAAACTCACCCGCAATTTCTTCCTTCATTTGCTCCATTACATTTTCAGAACCGGGTACTAGAAGTTTGTTTCTTGCCATGATCCATCACTCCCACCACGATTAATTTGAGCAATTATCCCATCGCTCTTCTATAATTTAACCGGATAAACCTCAAGGCATTCTTGGAGGAATTTTCAAATTACATAAATGGCGGCACGCCGTTACTAATTCCGGAGAGGAGTGAGGTTATAGATTCGAGCTGTTGTTCATCAAGGTCGAAAGCTTCTATTATTTTATTTTCCAAATCGGCTGTTACTCTTCTTTTACCTATCTCTACTAAAGCTATAAGGGAAAAACTACAGCTGACAATTTTGGCGAAATCTCGTTGGGTCATATTATAGCTTGCCCGCAAAAATTTAATAACATCTTTATTCATATTTTCACCTACTTATATAATGTCAGTTATCTTTTTAAAATTAGCATTGCAATCGTGATTTTGTCAAAACAAATATTTCTTGATAAAGTTCGTATGATTCACGAAAGAGAGGAACCGTCAGATTAGAATACCCATAAGGTAAAAGAAGAACCTTGTGGAAGCGGGGAAGAATATGGTTGTAATTAGTAATCATGAAATTAAGCCAGCACTTAATCAATTTTCAGGATTAAAACGAGAAATTTATCTAGCATTAGAGAATAGTCGATCTATTCACGAATATGGCTCAATGCATGAATTTATTTTTGAGTTAAAATTAAGAGAAAACATCATTTTAGCGGCTAGAAAGCTCCATGAAAGTAAAATTGCTTTTGCTCCTTTTAACGGATCAAAATTCAATCCAAAGATATGGACGAAAATAAAGTATGGCTACTTGTTAAAGCCTAATGTACTACCTTCTGATGCGATTAAGGATGTTTTTACAAATGGGAGGGAGTATGCTTTTGAATGTTCGACAGCGATAATACTTATATACTATAAAGCTGTCCTAGACTCTATTGCAACAAGCTACTTTAATTCTTTATTTCAAAGGTTATTAGTATGGGATTGGAATTACGATCATGACCTTGGAATTATTACAACTGTAGGAAGAGACTTTATTCCTGGCGATGTCGTTTATTTTTACAATCCAGATTTTTCTCATCCAGTTTGGACAGGTGAAAATGCTGTGTATTTAGGTAATGATCAATATTTTGGACATGGTATCGGAATAGAATCCGAAAAAGGAATGATTGCAGCACTAAATACATTAAGAAAACCTAATGCTACACAGGATGCTTATTTAATCTCACAGCATAGTCGATTAAATACAAAATACTTGTCCCAATTTGCGAAATAAAGTGGCACGTCCTAACCTTCCTTTTAAAAGATGATTGGAACTCTTTTTATAGGTTAATACCCAAGAAAATAAATATTTTTTGCATATGATTTAATGGGTTTACCTTTTAGGAATAAATAGAGGAGGATGGGAATATTGCATACGAATGTTATGCCTAATACAGTTGACTTAAACGATGAAAGGATTCGACCGTTTGGCTTTGGTGGTTTTGGCAGACCGTTTGGATTCGGGGGATTTGGCAGACCGTTTGGCTTTGGCGGGTTTGGACGACCGTTTGGCTTTGGATTTGGCAGACCTTTCTTTGGTGGTTTCGGTTTTCCGTTTTTAGGAGGCCTTGCACTAGGTGCCGCGCTTGGCGGCGGGTACGGTTATGGCTATGGCGGCTATCCATACTATCCACCTTATCCTTATGATCCGTATTACCCTTATGGATATGGATATGGTTATGGTTATGGATATTGATATAGTAGTAAGCACTGTACAAATGTACAGTGTTTTTATTTTGTAATAAATTTTCTGTATTTTGAAACATTTTCTTTATTTACTCGTATATAAAGTAGGCCAAAAAATAATGGGAATAGATTAAGGGAGGGATGGATATGGATTTTACAACGAAAAACCAAGTGACATTCATGGTTGAATGGATTCATTATCAGAAATATGAACAGATGATTATTGGGAATTTCCTTCATCCGGTTCATATCCGAGTTAAGGTGAAATAATTATGGAGTTAATCGGAGTTCCAATCCAAACGATTTATATATATATTCTTATTATTTCTGGCCTATGTATTATTCTTTATTTGTTTTTTGGTGATGTTATCGAAGGAATATCTGAGGCAACCGGATTTCTAAACCCTGTTTTGATTCTTGCGTTCTTAATCTTTATGTCAGCTACAGGTTATATACTAGAGGCGCTAACTGACATGAATACCTTCCTTATTATGGGGATCGCAGTAACTGTATCACTCATTTTAGACACGCTATTAAATGTCTTTGTTCTTATCCCATTAGCTAATACAGAAGAATCGTTAGTGTATACAGAGGAATCATTAAAGGGGAGAATTGCGAACGTTATTATTCCAATTCCTGAAGATGGTTTTGGTGAAATTCTAATCGAAAGCATTAGTGGAAGAATTTCCAAGCCGGCTACAAGCTTTGATAATAAGATGATTGCGGAAGGAAAAAAAGTGTTAATTATTGATGTGAAGGAAGGGGTTCTCTATGTAGTACCTCATAATGAATACTAGATTGGAGGAAAAAATATGTACTCTATTTGGATTATTATTGGAATTGTTGCCTTTTTATTAATTGCTCTATTAGGTGTTTTTATAACAAAGTATCGAACAGCTGGACCTGATGAGGCATTAATTGTTACTGGAAGCTATCTTGGAAGTAAAAATGTTCATGTAGACGAATCAGGAAACAAAGTAAAAATTATTCGAGGTGGAGGAACGTTCGTCCTACCAGTATTCCAGCAGGCACGGCCACTAAGCTTATTATCTAGTAAACTTGAAGTTTCGACTCCAGAGGTTTACACAGAACAAGGTGTACCTGTTATGGCTGATGGAACAGCAATTATAAAAATTGGTGGCTCTATTGGTGAGATTGCAACTGCAGCTGAACAATTTCTTGGAAAATCTAAAGATGATAGGGAAAATGAAGCGAAGGAAGTTCTCGAGGGTCATTTACGTTCTATTCTTGGTTCGATGACAGTAGAAGAGATTTACAAAAACAGAGATAAGTTTTCTCAAGAGGTTCAGCGAGTAGCTTCACAAGATTTAGCAAAAATGGGTTTGATTATCGTATCGTTTACAATTAAAGATGTTCGTGATAAAAATGGTTACTTAGACTCATTAGGAAAACCACGAATTGCGCAAGTTAAACGTGATGCCGATATTGCGACAGCTGAAGCAGAAAAGGAAACGCGTATAAAACGGGCAGAAGCAGATAAAGATGCACAAAAAGCTGAGCTTGAAAGAGCAACTGAAATTGCTGAAGCAGAAAAAGAAAACCAAATGAAAATGGCAGATTACCGTAGAGAGCAAGATATTGCTAAAGCACGTGCTGACCAAGCATATGATCTTGAAACTGCACGAGCTAAGCAAGAAGTTACTGAGCATGAAATGCAAATTAAAATTATTGAGCGTCAAAAGCAAATTGAATTAGAGGAAAAAGAGATTTTAAGAAGAGACCGACAATATGATTCTGAAGTGAAGAAAAAGGCAGATGCGGACCGCTATGCAGTTGAACAAGCTGCAGAAGCAGAAAAGAGAAAGCAGTTTGCAGAAGCGGATGCCAATAAATATCGCATTGAGTCACAAGCCCGAGCTGACGCAGAGCGTGTGAAGGTTGA
>JAEWIG010000089.1 GCA_023387295.1 Bacillota bacterium
CAATTGGTCCACCAAAAGGAATATCGGAAATAGTTAAAGCTAATGAAGAACCAAACATGGCTGCCATTTCTGAAGAACAGTCTTGATCAACACTCATAACCATACTTACCACTTGAACTTCATTACGGAATCCATCCGCAAATAACGGACGAATTGGTCTATCAATTAAACGGCTAGCTAGAATCGCTTTTTCACTTGGGCGTCCTTCCCTTTTAATGAAGCCTCCAGGAATTTTCCCAACAGCGTATAAACGCTCCTCGTAATTCACAGTTAATGGAAAGAAATCTAAATTCTTAGGTTCTTTTGATGCTGTAGCAGTACTTAATACAACTGTATCTTCATAACGAATTAGCGCTGCGCCATTCGCTTGTTTCGCCAACTGTCCAATTTCAACAGAAAGCTTGCGCCCAGCCCAATCTATCGAGTAGATGTGCTTTTCTTGTCCCATATTTGTACCCCTCTCTACTATTTTCTATAAAGTTTTTATTAATCGATCGTAAAACCATTGTATTATTGAAATAGAAACACTATTTTTCGAAAAATTCATTTACTGCATATATGTATTATGCACAGAAGAATTGCTGATTAAAATAACAGAAATTAATTATGTATGTATCAACATTACCTTTTTTATAAACAGTAAAAAAGCGGGAAAAGATCCCGCTTCTTTAAATTATCGACGTAAGCCAAGTTTATTGATTAACACACGATAACGTTGAACATCTTTGTTACGTAAGTAAGTTAATAAGTTACGACGCTTACCAACCATTTTCATAAGACCACGACGTGAGTGGTGATCTTTCTTATGAGTACGTAAATGCTCATTTAAAGTATTAATTTCTTCTGTTAGGACAGCGATTTGAACTTCTGGAGAACCAGTATCATTCTCGTGAGTTTTATACTCATTAATAAGTTCGTTTTTACGTTCTTTAGTGATTGCCATCCGTTTCACCTCCTAAAATATATATCCCCTGTTACTGAGCAAGCGTCGGTGATTCGACTTGCCAAGCAAAGGTTCATTTAATACGTTTATAAGAATACAACTTTTTATGACAAAAAGCAAGGACTAAAGTCAAGAAATGTGTAATTAGTCCATTAGCTTATTAAATGCTTATTGGTTTTGGGCAAAATAATCAATAGCTGTAGCCTTATCTACCTCTAATTGTGATTTTAGCTCTTCAATGCCTGAAAATTTTTGTTCTTTTCTTAAATATCGATGCCATTCGACCAGCACTTCTTGACCATAAATATCTTGATTAAAATCAAAAATATGAACTTCAATTGAAGGCTTTGCTAAAGCTTCCTGATTGAAGGTTGGCTTATTACCTACATTACTAATGCCTTCATACCATTTACCATTTACAAAGAAACGAACACAATAAACTCCTAGAGGCGGAATCATATAATCCCCTTGCAACCCTACGTTTGCTGTCGGAAATCCAATCGTACGGCCTCGTTTATCGCCATGAATGACTGTCCCTTTTGTTGTATAATATTTTCCTAATAGAGGTTTCAGCTCTTTCATTTCTCCTGCACGAATATGGGACCGGATTAAAGTAGAACTAATCTTTTCGTCGTTGGTAACAAGCTTAGGAATAACTGTGAAACTAAATTGTTCACGTGAATGAAAAGGCAATGTTTCCATCGTTCCTTTTCCCATACGTCCATATGTATAGTCAAAACCAGCAACAACGTGCTTAACATTAAGTTCAATTAAATACTGATCAACAAACTCTTGGGGCAATAGATTTGCAAATTCACGAGTAAACTGGATAATAAATAAATAGTCGATTCCCAAATTAGCAATACAATCAATTTTATCCTCTAACGGTGAAATGTACTCAACATGCTTAGTATCTCTACCAAGCACGACAGATGGATGAGGATCAAAGGTCATCACTGCACTTTTCATTCCTTTTTCATCTGCTGTAGTTTTCGCTGCAGAAATTACTCTTTGATGCCCTAAATGAACACCGTCAAAATACCCCAGTGCCATTACGATCTGTGGCAGATCTTGCCTACTTAACTGATGTGGATGATGTATTTTCAAAACTTCCATGATGATTCACCTTTTTTCTATCAATCAAATTTGCCTTGAAGAATTTGTGCCCAAATCTAAAAAAACGTGGCCTGATTTAATAATTACAGTTCAATTCTTAATACTTTAACAGGCTTCATTAGCCCAGCTTTCTGTGGATGATGTTCATAAATCGCTAATGCTATTCCATCAGCTGTCTCAAGTACGATTGGACCTTTTGTATGAATTAAATGTACTGGGATGTCCAAAAGTGCACCATTAATTACTTTCTTTGCTACTGTACCACTGATCACGTATTTCGGCAAATGAGAAAGAGCGCTTTCAAGTGGCCTTATCATTTCTTCTAAAGTACCCTCTGCTACTCTTTTTTCAATCTCAGCAAATGATAAGCAATCGTCTAAATTATAGGTAGCTGATTTAATTCTGACAAGCTCAGACATATGTGCCGGATAACCCAGTTCTTGTCCGATCATGACTGCTAGCGTACGAATATACGTTCCTTTACTGCATGTGGCACGAAAACGGAAGCTGATCGATTCTCCGCTAAATGTTTCTCTGTCATCCAGAAGTTCCATCGAATAAATGTTAACGATTCTTGTAGGCCTTTCTATTTCAATTCCTTGTCTTGCATATTCATAAAGACGTTTTCCGTTTACCTTAACTGCAGAATACATAGGAGGTGTTTGAGCAATTTCACCTGTTAATTTCGTTAATACTGCAATAATTTGTTCACGAGAAAATGGAGCGTTTATTTTTTTTTCGGCAACTACCTCACCTGATGAATCTTCTGTTGTCGTTGAAAATCCAATTGTTACTTCGCCTTCATACGCTTTTCCTGCATCTGTAATGTATTCGGCAACTTTGGTTGCTTTCCCTAAGCAAATGGGGAGCACCCCCGTAACATCTGGATCAAGAGTACCTGTATGGCCTATTTTTTTCATTTTCAAAATTTTACGGAGTTTGAAAACACAATCATGTGAAGTCATTCCCTTTGGTTTATATAGAGGCAATATTCCTTCCATTCTTCTTCCCTCCTTTACGTTGTAAAAACACTAGCACGCATATTGACAGAAACGTTCCTACCAGAAAAAAAAGGGATAGACAGATGTCTATCCAAAAAATCTATTTATTCTTCATCATTGTCTTTCGTTTGTTTCTCTTTTTGAATTTGTGTTAATAGCGTTTCAATGCGATTTCCATAATCGATCGATTCGTCAAATTCAAAGAAAATTTCTGGGGTTTTCCGCAACCGGATACGTTGCCCAATTTCGGAACGAATAAACCCTTTTGCCTTTGCAAGTCCTTTTAGCGTATTTTCTCTCTGTTCCTCGTCACCAAGTACTGAAATAAATACGGTAGCTTGTTGGAGATCTCCTGTAACTTGAACGTCAGTAACCGTAACAAAACCAACTCGAGGGTCTTTCAGTTTACGAGTAATAATTTCTCCCAGTTCCTTTTTCATTTGTTCTCCAACTTTATTTGCTCTAAGGCTCATTATCTTTCACCTCTTCTTAAAGCCACTCTATATCAGTTATTGTTCGCTCAATTTCAGGGAACGAATCAATTAACTTTAATGCATTCTGTAATTCTTGCTCGGTAGAAACTTGAGAGGAGGATACAGCAACGATAGCGATTTTTGTTCGTTGCCATAAATCTTGATAATCCACCTCTGATACTGAAACATTATATCTTTGTTTCAATCTAGTTAGAATTCGTTGTAGCACAGCTCGTTTTTCTTTTAAAGAATGTGTGTCATAAATTATACATTCACAAGCTGCAAGCCCTATGATCATTTGCGTTCAATTTCCTGCATAATGTAGGCTTCAACAACGTCTCCTTCTTTAACATCATTAAAGTTCTTAATCGTTATACCACACTCATAACCTTGGCTTACTTCCTTCGCATCATCTTTAAAGCGTTTTAGTGCATCAATTTCGCCTTCAAAAATAACGATGCCATCACGAATTAATCGAATTCCGCTATCACGAGTAATTTTCCCGTCTGTTACATATGAACCAGCGATTGTTCCAATTTTTGAAACTTTGAATGTTTGGCGAACTTCGGCTTGGCCAATCACTTTTTCTTCAAATTCAGGATCAAGCATCCCTTTCATCGCTAATTCAATTTCTTCAATCGCTTTATAAATAATGCGATGTAAACGAATTTCAACACCTTCTGCCTCAGCAGCTCGTTTAGCATTATTATCTGGACGTACATTAAATCCAATAACAATGGCATTAAAAGCAGCAGCTAGTGTAATATCTGATTCATTAATTGCCCCAGCACCAGTATGAAGAATTCGTACATTTACACCCTCAACATCAATTTTCTGTAAAGCCGTTGTAAGGGCTTCTGCAGAACCTTGAACATCTGCTTTTACAACAATATTAAGGTCCTTCATTTCACCTTTTTTCATATGCTCAAACAGATTATCTAGACTGACTCGAGTCTTCTCACTACGTTGTGCCTGCAACGCTTGCTGTGCACGAGATTCCCCTACTTGTCTTGCAGTTTTTTCGTCTGGTAAAACGACAAATCTATCACCAGCCTGAGGAACATCGTTAAGCCCAGTAATTTCAACCGGTGTTGATGGTCCAGCTGTTTTCACTCGACGACCTAAGTCGTTAACCATAGCACGAACTCGACCATATGTGTTTCCAACTACAATTGGATCCCCAACTTTTAAAGTTCCATTTTGAACAAGTAAAGTTGCAACCGATCCACGGCCTTTATCTAACTGTGCCTCAATGACAGTCCCTACAGCATTCCTATCTGGGTTAGCTTTATATTCCTCAACTTCACTAACAAGAAGGATCATTTCAAGAAGGTTATCGATTCCTTCTCCTTTTAAGGCTGCGATCGGAACAAAAATCGTATCTCCACCCCATGCCTCAGGAACTAATCCGTGTTCAGTCAATTCCTGCATGACACGATCAGGATTAGCGCTTTCTTTATCCATCTTATTAACTGCGACGATAATTGGTACTTCAGCAGCTTTCGCGTGATTTATTGCTTCGATTGTTTGTGGCATAACACCATCATCAGCAGCAACAACTAAAATTGTGATATCAGTGATTTTAGCACCTCGTGCACGCATTGTTGTAAAAGCAGCGTGACCTGGTGTATCTAAAAATGTAATTTTCTTACCATTTTCCTCTACCTGATACGCACCAATATGCTGCGTAATTCCACCTGCTTCTCCAGCAGTAACTTTCGTGTTACGAATAGAATCCAATGTTGTTGTTTTCCCATGGTCAACGTGACCCATAATCGTAACAACAGCAGGACGTTCAACTAAGTTAGCATCTTCACTATCTGTGAAATATGCTTCTAAGTCTGTTACATCAATCTTTACTTCTTCTTCAACTTCAACACCGTAATCTGCAGCAATTAACTCGATTGCATCTTTATCAAGCTCTTGGTTAATTGTAGCCATAACACCGAGCATAAATAATTTTTTGATTATTTCCGAAGGCTCACGATACAATTTTTTTCCAAGTTCAGCAACAGTTAATGATTCACTGAAGGTTATCTTTGAAGGAAGTTCTTTTACTTTTTTAGGAGCAGGTGCTGAGGTCTGCTGACTTTTTCCTTTATTAGTTCTATTTTTATTGTTGTTATTTGGTTTGTTATTGTAGTTATTTGATTTGTTATTGTTGTTATTTGCTTTGTTATTGTTGTTATTTGGTTTGTTATTGTTATTTTTATTAATAGTCTTGTTCTCTTTTCTTTGGTTTTCTTGGTTGAATTTTTTTCCATCCTGAGTTTTTGGTGCAGGATTATTGCCTTTATTTTTCACTGTTACATCATCACCATCATAATTCGCTGTATCAGCTTTTGGTTTTTGAGGCTGCTTTTCAGCATTTTTGCTGAAAACTCCATCTAATTTTTGAATGGCATCCGCTTCAATTGTTGTCATATGATTAGAAACCTCAATATTCATGTCTTTTAATTTTGTAATTACGTCTTTGCTTGATACGTTCTGCTTTTTTGCATATTCGTAAACGCGCATCTTACTCATACTTTCACCCCCGCTAGAATTAATCGAGCAACGACTTCAGTTTTTTTGCAAATCCATTATCTAATACAGCTATAACTACCCGCGATTCTTTTCCAATCGCAGCTCCGAGAATTTGCCGGTTTTCAACAATCCTATAAGGAACTTGGTAATATTTACATTTGTCTGTAATTTTTTTAGCCGTGTTAACAGAAGCATCTGCTGATAGTAATATGAGTTTAGCTTTACCGCTTCTTATCTCTTTAATAGTTAGCTCTTCACCCGAAGTAATTTTCCGTGCCCGATTTGCTAAGCCAAGCAATGATATCCATTGATTAGAAGTCATTTAGAATTTCGCTTCTCCCTCTCTATTAGTTCCAAAAGCGCCTCATAAATAGAATCATCGATTGAAACTTCTAAATGATTGGCTAGAATGTTTTTCTTTTTTGCAAGTAGTACTGCTTCTTTATCCTTCGAAAGATAAGCTCCGCGTCCTGATATTTTCCCAGTTGGATCAACAGACACTTCTCCTTCTTTGGAGCGAACGATGCGAACGAGTTCTTTTTTAGGCTTCATTTCACCAGTTGCAACACATTTACGCAACGGAACTTTTCTTCGATTGTTCACGATCATTCACCTCATTTATTCCATTTCATCTTCGAGATTGAAATCTGCTTCTTCATTAAAATCATCATCTTCAAAATTCAACAATGTTTCTTCTCGTGGATACATTCCTACTTCACGAGCCTCAGATTCTGATTTAATATCAATTTTCCATCCAGTAAGCTTTGCAGCTAAACGTGCATTTTGCCCACGCTTTCCAATAGCTAGTGAAAGCTGGTAATCTGGAACAATCACAGTAGTTGCCTTATCACTTTCATTCACAATTACATCAAGCACCTTCGATGGGCTCAAGGCATTTGCAACAAAAACAACTGGATCTGCTGACCATTTAACGATGTCGATTTTTTCACCTTTAAGTTCATTGACAATAGCCTGAACACGAGTTCCTTTAGGTCCAACACATGAACCAACTGGATCAACCTCTTCATTAGCAGAGTAAACAGATATCTTCGAGCGATCTCCTGCTTCACGAGCAACCGATTTAATCTCAACCGTTCCATCATAGATTTCTGGAACCTCAATTTCAAAAAGTCTCTTCAACAATCCCGGATGTGTTCTTGATACAAATATTTGTGGTCCTTTTGTTGTTTTTTCCACTTTTGTAATAAATACTTTAATCCGATCATGTGGCTTATACTGCTCATTCGGCATCTGTTCATTTGCTGGTAAAATAGCTTCAATTTTTCCTAGACTGACATAAATAAATTTAGAATCTTGACGCTGAACAATACCAGTCATAATATCTTCTTCGCGGTCAATAAACTCAGAATAAATAATATCTCTTTCCGCTTCACGTACACGCTGTGTAACAACCTGTTTCGCAGTTTGTGCTGCAATTCGACCGAAATCCTTCGGAGTTACCTCTAGTTCGACGATATCTTCAATTTGGTAGTTCTGATTCATTCTCTGTGCATCCTCAATTGAGATTTCAAGGCGAGGATCAAACACTTCGTCTACCACTTCTTTTCTTGCAAAAACTCTCATTGTTCCATTGTTAAGATTTAAGTCAATTCTTACATTCTGTGCTTGATTGAAGTTTCTACGATATGCCGAGATTAGTGCTGCTTCAATCGCATCAATGATGACATCACGTGAGATGCCCTTTTCTTTTTCTAACAAAACAAGAGCATCTAATAATTCGCTGCTCATGAGATATTTATCCCCCTTTAATAGAAAAGCGTAAGCGCCTTGCTTAGGGGCGACAAGCATAAGACGAGCAGGCAGGAAGGTTGTTCTTTAACCTTCTTGACTGATTGGCTTATGACCTCGAGCCCCTAGGCGCTGTAGCTAGACAAGTATTTAATACATATATTATTATGAAAAAACCACTGCTAAACGAGCATTGGCCACTTTTTCATATGGAATATCAATACTTTTCTTCCTCGTTTTAATCTTAATTTCAACTGTCACTGTTTGGCCATCAAAATTTGTTAAAATACCTTCAAATGTTTTTTCACCATCAATTGGTTCATATGTCTTAATGAAGACATTTTTGCCAACTGCTTTTTGAAAATCTTTATCATTTTTCAAAGGACGTTCGGCCCCTGGTGATGAAACCTCCAGAAAATAGTTGTAAGGAATTGGATCTACTTCATCAAGTTTAACACTTAACTGCTCGCTTACGATTCCGCATTCTTCAATATCGATACCGCCGTCTTTATCGATAAAAACTCGAAGAAACCAATCTCTTCCTTCTTTGACATATTCAATATCAACTAATTCTAAATTTAGTTCCTCTAATATAGGAGTGACTAATTTTTCGACCGTTTCAGCCACTTGACTCATACTTTACCTCCTTTACTAGCGCACTACCTCGATTAATTTGTCTTCTTCTAAGTACTTTTAAATTATTAAATAAAGGCTCTGTTACACTAGAATGTTGAAATATAAACATTATGTATGAACAGATCCAGTAAAAAAACACGAAAGAGTGGGTTGCCCCACTCTTCTTTAACGAGAGTTATAAATAGTATTTCCACTAAAACTATACCATAACCAAAATCTTTATGCAAATGGAATAGCGTAGGCGACTGCTCAGCCCCGACAAGCTTAAGACAGTTCAACAGGAAGGTTTATAGTTAAAAAAGTGAAAGCTGATTTTGTTCAGGTAACGATTCTAGACAGCCTTGATTATCTAAGTACTCGATAACTGTTTTCGACACTTTTCCACGCTGTTGCAAATCCTCTTTAGATAAAAATTCTCCCTTTTCTCTCGCTTTTACGATATTAATTGCAGCATTTGTTCCAAGCCCAGGAATTGAATTAAATGGCGGTATTAATGAATTTCCATCAATAATAAACTCATTAGCACTTGAACGGTACAAATCAATCTTTTTAAAGGAAAATCCTCTTTCGCTCATTTCAAGTGCAAGCTCCATGACCGTTTGTAAGTTCTTTTCCTTTGTGGAAGCGTCTAGACCCTTCGCATTGATTTCCTCGATTACTGCTCTAATTGCTTGGGAACCCTTCACCATCGCATTCACATCAAAATCCTCTGCCCGTACAGTGAAGTATGCAGCATAATACAATAGTGGATGATGAACTTTGAAATAAGCAATCCTTACTGCCATCAATACATATGCAGCGGCATGCGCTTTCGGGAACATATACTTAATTTTTTTACAAGAATCTATATACCATTCCGGTACATTGTTTTTGCGCATCTCATCTTCCATCTCATCGGATAATCCTTTTCCCTTACGAACAGATTCCATGATCTTAAATGCAAAAGCAGGTTCTAATCCTTGATAAATTAAATAAACCATGATGTCATCACGACAGCCAATTACCTCTCGTAAATTACAGATTTTATTCTGAATTAATTCTTGAGCATTTCCCAGCCAGACATCCGTTCCATGAGATAATCCAGATATTTGGACAAGCTCAGAAAATGTTGTTGGCTTCGTATCCTCTAGCATTTGACGAACAAATTTTGTTCCAAACTCCGGAATTCCGAGTGTCCCAGTCTTACACATAATCTGTTCTTCCGTTACACCTAGCGATTCAGGACTACTAAAAATCTTCATTACTTCAGGATCATCTGTCGGTATCGTTTTCGGGTCAATTCCACTCAAATCCTGCAGCATCCGGATAACGGTCGGATCATCATGTCCAAGTATATCTAGTTTTAATAAGTTATCATGAATCGAATGGAAATCAAAATGGGTTGTTTTCCATTCTGAATTTTTATCATCTGCTGGAAACTGAATCGGTGAAAAATCATAAATATCCATGTAATCAGGAACAACAATGATTCCTCCTGGATGCTGTCCAGTTGTTCTTTTTACACCAGTACAGCCTGATGCAAGTCGATCAATTTCCGCTCCTCTTAATTGAAGATTATGGTCCTGCTGATATGCTTTTACATAGCCATAAGCCGTTTTATCTGCCACAGTACCAATTGTACCTGCACGGTAAACATATTCCTCTCCAAAAAGAACTTTTGTATAGTTATGTGCTCTTGGCTGATATTCACCCGAAAAGTTCAAGTCAATATCTGGTACCTTGTCCCCTTTAAATCCAAGGAAGGTTTCAAACGGGATATCATGACCGTCTTTTTTATATGTGGCCCCACATTCTGGACAATCTTTATCAGGTAAGTCGAAACCAGAACCGACCGAACCATCATTAAAGAACTCAGAATGCTTACAGTCTGGACATACATAGTGTGGCGGAAGTGGGTTAACCTCTGTAATCTCTGTCATCGTAGCTACTAATGAGGAGCCCACTGATCCACGAGAACCTACTAAGTAGCCATCATCAAGTGATTTTTTTACAAGCTTATGAGATATTAAGTAAATAACAGCAAACCCATGACCGATAATGCTCTTTAATTCTTTTTCTAAACGAGCTTCAACAATTTCCGGCAAATTATCACCATATATTTTTCTCGCCATTGCATAGCTCATTTCACGCATTTCCTCATCTGCGCCTTCAATTTTTGGTGTATATAGTTCATCTTTAATTGGCTTAATTGCATCAATCATATCAGCGATCTTATTTGTATTTTCAACAACAATTTCTTTTGCCTTTTCTTTTCCAAGAAATGAAAAAGACTCGAGCATTTCATTTGTTGTTCTAAAGTGAACGTCTGGTAATTGATGGCGATTCAGCGGATTAGCCCCGCCTTGTGAGCTAATCAAAATTTTCCGGTAAATTTTGTCAACAGGATTTAAATAATGAACATTTCCCGTCGCAACGACCGGTAAGTTTAGCTTGTCTCCTAGTTTCACAATATTACCGATAATTTCTTCGAGCTCCTTTTTACCTCTTACAAGCTCAAGCTCTAATAAATGTGCATAAACTTCCTTTGGATGAACTTCGATATAATCGTAAAAGCTTGCAACATCTTCCACCTCTTCAGGAGATTTCTGCATCATTCCTTCAAACACTTCCCCTTTGTCACAACCAGAACCAACAAGAATACCTTCCCGATATTTCTGAAGCTGTGATCGAGGAATACGTGGAACACGGTAAAAATAATTCAAATGAGAAATAGAAACGATTTTAAAGATATTTTTCAGACCTATTTCAGTTTGAGCAAGAAGCGTACAATGATATGGTCGGGCACGCTGATAAGCATTTCCTTCACCCATATGCTCATTAAACTGGTCGTGAAATTCTATGCCCTTCTCAGTTGCATCCTTAAGCATTTTCAGTAGCAAGTAACCGGTTGCTTCGGCATCATAGATTGCCCGGTGATGCTGAGTGAGTTCAACATCAAATTTCTTCGCAAGTGTATTTAAACGATGGTTTTTCATCTCAGGATATAAATATCTTGCCAACTCTAACGTATCAATAACAGGATTTTGCGCTTTCCCAAGATTGATTTTTTTATAACCAACATTTAAAAAGCCCATATCAAATGAAGCATTATGAGCGACTAGGATGGCGTCACTTGTCCAGTCATGAAATTTCTGTAATACCTCTTCAATTTCTGGCGCATTTTCGACCAAATCATCTGTAATGCCCGTTAAATTAATCGTAGTAGCGGATAAAGGGTGATGCGGATTAGCAAATGATTCAAATCGATCAATAATCTCGCCGCCTTGAATTTTTACAGCAGCAAGCTCAATAATTGTATCGTATACAGCAGATAAACCTGTCGTCTCAACGTCAAAGACAACATAAGTATCTTCTGCCAGATTGCGATGTGCATCATTATAGGCTATAGGAACCCCATCATCTACTAAATTAACTTCAACCCCATATAATATTTTGATATCATTCTTCTTCCCTGCACTATAAGCTTCCGGAAACGATTGGACAACAGCATGGTCAGTAATGGCAATGGCCTTATGCCCCCATTTTTTTGCCTGACCTACTAGTGTGCTGACTGAGGAGACTGCATCCATTTGGCTCATTGGAGAGTGAAGATGCAATTCCACACGCTTTTCATTTTCTGGTGCAGTATCTTTCCTTTGAATAGGTTTTATTTCATTAATATCATTACCTATCATAACGAGGTCGCGAACGAATGTATCATTTTGTACACTGCCGCGTACTTTCAACCACATTCCTTTTTGAACTCTCTGGTAAAGGAGGGCATCTTCTTTATCGCGAGAAAACATCTTTACCATAATCGAACTTGTGTAATCCGTAATTTTAAAGGTTAATAGTGTTCTACCGCTACGAAGCTCTCTCGTTTCAGCAAAAAACACATATCCCTCAATAGCAATACGACGTTCCTCATCAACAATATCAATGAGCTTCCGAAAATCCGAATCATCTTTGATCGTTAAACCAATCATAATAGGACCTTCCACAACTGCTCCAGAGATTTCTGCTTCCGCTTCTTTCTTCTGCATATCTAACAGAGCTTGAAGCCCCCGCTCCTCATCCTCTTTTTGCTTCGCTGCTAGAAATTTTTCATATTCCTCATTCGTAGTTTCAGCTGAAACTTCTGTATCGATCATTAGCATTGGAAACCCAAAGGATTGATAAATACTTGCAATGGTTTCAGCATATTTCCTTTTTATCGATAAACCTTCCATTTCATTTCGTACTTGAATAACCACTTTATTTCCTTGGACAGCAGGTACCTGCTCATTTAATAGTTTAACTAGCGGTGGTGCCATTCCGTCCATTTCTTGTACACACTGTTGCCAATACTCTAAAATGAGCTGTTCATCAACAGATGGATTCTGCACCTTGATTGTATATGAAATGTTTGCAATATGTGAAAATGATTTTGTTAGCTGCGTTGAAAAAAGTTGATAAATCTTGCTTGGTAAAATTTGTTCAAATATAAAATAAAAATGCCACTTTTTCTCCTTTTTTTCAATAACCACTTTGTGGATTTCAGCATGTTGAAAATGCTGCACAATCGCATCATCGGTTAATTGTAACTGCTGGAGCAAGAGTTGGAATCGCTCTTTATTGCCTAAAGATTCTTCCATAGATCTGTCTCCCATCTATTAATATTTCTTATCTTGGTATTATAACATATTAGAAAAACGTGTCCGATCACAAAGTTGAACAAAATTGTATAAGCTTTCTAGTTACCTAAAAAATGGACTCCCACAAGAGGAATCCATTTTTATCATCAATTAACCTTTCCATGTAGACCTGGAGAATCTGCCAAGATTCAATCTTTCAAGAAAAGGATGTTAAAGTGTTTTTAATAGCTTCAAAACTACTTCATTCAATTCGTCCTTATGAACTTCATGCATGTCCCCGGTTTTACGAACTTTTACTTCGACAATACCTTCTGCAGCTCTCTTACCAACTGTGATACGGATAGGTAAGCCTATTAAATCAGAATCTGCAAATTTCACCCCTGGTCTTTCTTGGCGATCATCTAATAAAACATCGAAACCAATTTGCTTTAATTGTGCATATAACTCTTCAGCAAGTAAGGATTGTGCTTCATCCTTCATATTTACAGCAATGAGATGGAGATCAAATGGAGCAATATTACTTGGCCAAATTAGTCCATTTTCATCGTTGAATTGTTCAGCTATTGCAGCCATTGTACGAGATACACCAATGCCATAGCAGCCCATTATCATAGGTCGGCTTTTGCCATTTTCATCTAGGAACGTCGCATTCATTGCTTCACTATAACGAGTACCTAGCTTAAATACATGACCAACCTCGATTCCTTTCGCAAAGCGGATGATACCATTTCCATCCGGAGAAAGGTCACCTTCTTGAATGAAACGTAGATCAGCATATCGCTCAACTGTAAAATCACGTTCTGGATTTACATTTACATAGTGGAAATTCTCTTCATTTGCTCCACAAACAACATTCACTAAAGTTTTTACAGCTTCGTCTGCAATAATTTCAACATTTTCTACACCAATTGGTCCAAGTGAACCGACAGAACATTGAAGAATTTCCTTCGTTACTTCAGCGCTTGCTAGCTCTACGTTATCAGCCTCATAAAGGTTTTTAAGCTTAACATCATTAACCTCATGATCTCCACGAACTAACACGAGCACATACTTATCGTCTACTTTAAACAATAATGATTTTAAGCATTTTTCTGCTGAAATATTAAAAAATGCCATGATATCATTAATTGTCTTTTGATTTACAGTTTCAACTTTCTCCATTTCTTTAGGAGATTCGTTTGATTTTTCATATTTAGTAATGACTGGAGCCATTTCAATATTTGCAGCATAACTGGAAGTATCTGAATAAGCGATAGTATCCTCGCCTATTTCTGATAATACCATAAATTCATGTGTATCTTTTCCTCCCATTGCACCTGAATCCGCAATAACTGCTCTAAAATTCAGGCCACAGCGAGTAAAGATATTGGAATAAGCATTGTAGACTTTGTCGTAAATCCTATCAAGACATTCCTGTGACGTACTAAAGGAGTAGGCGTCCTTCATAATAAACTCCCGTCCACGGAGAATTCCGAAACGAGGACGTTGTTCATCACGAAACTTTGTTTGTATTTGATACAAAGTTAAAGGCAATTTTTTGTATGATTTAATTTCATCACGAACAAGACTCGTAATAACTTCCTCATGTGTTGGGCCCATTACAAAATCACGCTCATGGCGATCCTTCATTCTCATTAGCTCAGGACCGTAAGTATACCATCGTCCTGATTCCTGCCATAATTCAGCAGCTTGTAGAGCTGGCATTAATAATTCTACCGCTCCTGCCGCATCCATTTCTTCGCGAACAATCGTTTCAATTTTACGTAAAACTTTCTGGGCCAAAGGTAAGTAGCTATAGATCCCACTTGCACTTTGGCGGATAAATCCCGCTCTTAATAATAATTTATGGCTTTTTATATCTGCATCAGCTGGTACTTCTCTTAGTGTAGGAATAAGCATCATGCTCTGTTTCATTTAATAGCACCTCAATTAAATTCACTTTAAAAAAATTATTATTTTATATCTTATAAGAAAAATCGTTGGATATCGTTCCATGTTACTACAAGCATTAATAACATTAACAAGGCAAAGCCAATAAAGTGAACCATTCCTTCTTTATGACGATCAATAGGTTTTCCTCTAACTGCTTCAACGGCAAAAAACATTAATCTTCCACCATCAAGTGCAGGTATTGGAAGGAGGTTCATAATTCCTAAATTAATACTCAATATTGCTGCCCATTTCATTAAGTAGAAAATTCCAGATTTAGCAACCGTATCAGTCGAAACATAAATTCCTACTGGACCAGATAATGCATCAATTGAAAACTGTCCAGTTAATAACTTTCCAAGCATGACGAAAATTTCCTTCGTCCACATATATGTTTCTTTCGCACCATTTGTAATAGCCTTTAAAGGAGATTTCTCCGTAGGCTGGTATACACCAATAATACCGGTTTCTTTCCCATCTACTTCTTGAACTTTAGGCGTAACTGGAATCGTTAGTTCATTCCCATTTCGTTCGATTAAAAATTGGAGCTCTTTATTAGGACTATTTCTAATCATATCTACCACATCTGTCCAAGTAGATATTTCAGCTTTATTCACGCTTTGGATCATGTCGCCTTCTTTTAACCCGGCCTCTATAGCCGCACCATCTGGTGTCAGCTTTCCTAAAACCGGAGCGTTTGAAGGAATCCCTTGCAATAGTCCAATAATAATAAAAATAACAAATGCGAGGATAAAATTCATCATTGGACCAGCAAAAATAGCCATTGCTCTTTGACCTAATGTTTTCGAAGCAAACTGTCGATTATATGGAGCAATAAGCGTCTCTATCCCATCTTCCTCTAAGACTGCATTTTCAGCTATAGAAAAGGACTGGATTGTATCTTCGTCACCCTCAACAAAGCCTTTAATAAATAATTTATGCTCAATATCAGCTTGCTCGACTTCCAACACTCTAGCGTGTGGATATTTATCCTTTTGATTTAAAATAATTTTGTTTACTTCATTATTTTCATTGAATAATAAACCAACTCTGTATCCTGGCTTAATTTCCACCATCTCTGGGTCGTCTCCAGCCATTCGGACAAAGCCACCAATTGGCAAAAGTCGAATCGTATAAACCGTTTCTCCTTTTTTATGGGTAAATACTTTCGGTCCAAATCCTATCGCAAACTCTCGACACAAGATCCCTGCTCTTTTTGCAAAAATAAAATGTCCAAGCTCATGAAAGAATACAAGGGCTCCGAAAATGATAATAAACGCTATGACTGTACTCAAAATTTAACCACCTTTATTAAAAAATAAGTGAGTTTACAAATCTTCTCGCTTCAGTATCAACTTCCTGAATGGTAAGTAGGTCTGGATTTGAAATATTTGTATGTATACTCAGAGCTTTTTCGATAAGCTCTTCAATTTTAAGAAAACTTATTTTTCCATCTAAGAAGGCAGCAACTGCTGCTTCATTTGCAGCATTTAGTACAGTAGGCATTGTTCCACCTGCTTTACCAGCCTCATAGGCAAGATGTAAACAACGGAAACGTTCTAGGTCCATCTCTTGGAAATGGAGTTTTCCAATCTCCGCTAAATTCAAATGATTTGCTGATGGGAGTGAAAGCCGATCAGGATACGTTAAGGCGTATTGAATCGGTACTCTCATATCAGGTGTTCCAAGCTGAGCAATAATGCTACTATCATGAAATTCAATCATTGAATGAATAATGCTTTCTTTATGTAATAATACTTCTATTTTTTCATAGCCAATGGAAAAAAGCCAATGTGCTTCAATTACTTCTAGTCCTTTATTCATCATCGTAGCAGAATCGATTGTAATTTTTGCGCCCATCGACCAATTAGGATGATTTAACGCTTCTTTCACTGTCACATTCTCTAATTCTTTTCTTGTTCGGTCTCTAAAACTACCACCTGACGCAGTCAAAATTAGTTTTTCGATGTTTTTTTCGTTTTCTCCTTGTAAAGCTTGAAAAATTGCGGAGTGCTCACTGTCTACAGGTAACAAAGAAACTTGATTACGTTTCGCCTCTTCCATCACAAGATGACCTGCAGTAACTAATGTTTCTTTATTAGCAATTGCGATTGCTTTCCCCTCTTTAATAGCTTGTAGCGTAGGAGTAAGTCCGACACTCCCTAAGACTGCATTAACAAGAATATCAGCTTTATGATGGACAGCAACTGCAGTCAGCCCTTCATTTCCATACATAATTGTTACTCCGGGAAATTCAGTGCGAAGCGTCTCTGCAGAAGATTTTTCTGAAACAGATACTAGTTCAGGACGAAAATCTTTCATAATTTTTCTTGTGAGGTCAATATTTTGTCCAACCGACATCGCAACTAGCTTAAATTCGGAAGGATGCTCTTTTATTATGTCAAGGGTTTGGGTACCAATTGAGCCAGTCGCACCCATTAAACTAATATGTTTCACTAATTTCAACTCCTGTTGGAATAGCACTTACAAACTTATAATAAATAGATAAAATATAACAATGGCCAAACAAAAAGTAGGCTATCGAACCGATCCAAAATCCCACCATGTCCAGGCATAATGTTGCCTGAATCCTTAACCTCGTAGTGGCGCTTTAATGCCGACTCTACCAAATCTCCAATTTGACCGAAAACCGATAAAACAATCGTAATAATTCCTAATTGGATTGGTGAAGCTCCAATATCCGTAAATAGAAGAAAAAGAAAAGCAACTACAAGTGCAGAAATTACTCCACCTATAGAACCTTCTATCGTTTTATTCGGACTAATCTCTGGCCAAAGTTTCCTTTTTCCAAGGGCACGGCCTATGAAATAGGCTCCTGAGTCCGTTGCCCAAATAATAAATAAAGAGTAAAACATAAAAGTTAAGCCAGCTTCTCTCGTCTCTACAAAATAGAAGAAGCCAATGCCTACATAGAATATAGATAATATTGAAAATGCAACATCATCGAAATTAAACCTGTTTTTCGTTGCAACAGTGTACGTTAAAAATAACAATACCGCAAGTAGAACAAATTCAATCTTTGTGAAATGAAGCGTTTCAAGTACTACTTGAAATTTTTTCGGTAGCATAAATATCCATAATAATAGTAATGAAATAAGCCCTGGTACAGAGAAGAGGCTTAGCTTACGCATTTTTAGTAATTCATATAATGCAATAGAAGCCAGTAAATAGGCTAATACCATAACAGGCGTTCCACCATAAATGGTGATTGGTAAAAAAATTGCACCAAATACGACTGCTGAAATAATTCTTTGCTTCATTAAATTTTCATCACCTTCTGCTGAATGAAGTTATACCCCACCAAACCGTCTTTGTCTAGCTTGAAATTCTTCAATCGCACAAACGAAATGTTCCTCATTAAAATCGGGCCACAAAACGTCTGTAAACCAAAACTCTGTATAGGCAAGTTGCCATAACATAAAGTTGCTTAAACGAATTTCACCGCTTGTCCGGATTAATAAGTCAGGGTCACTTAGTCCATCTGTCATTAAATACGATGCGAAAGTACCTTCATCAAGATCATTTTCATTCATTATACCACTTTTGCAATCATTTAAGACACGCTTAATCCCTTCAAGGATTTCTGCTCTACTTCCATAGTTAAGAGCAAAATTTAAAACGAGTCCCGTGTTATCCTTGGTTTCCTCCATCGCATTTTCAATGGCATTTCTAGTATGAGTGGGAAGCATCTCTTTATATCCCATCATTTGAACCTTAACATTCTCTGCAACTAATTCAGGAAGATAGGTACCTAGAAATTCTTCGGGTAGCTTCATAAGGAAGTCAACTTCCATTTTCGGTCTTTTCCAATTTTCTGTAGAAAAAGCATAAAGGGTTAATGTTTTGATCCCCAATTCATTTGCCAAAGTTGTTATTTTTCGTACAACCTTCATTCCTTCATGATGACCAGCGACTCTCGGCAAAGCTCTTTTTTTTGCCCACCTACCATTACCATCCATAATAATGGCGATATGGGAAGGAATCTCAAGCTCTTGAATCTTCATTATTTTTTCTCGGAGATCGGAAGAACCATTCCCATTCTTCCATCGTATCAATTTATTTAACATAATACTGCTCCTTCAAAATAGGTATTCTTACCTCCGATTATAAGAAAAGCACAAATCGTCCTATCCATTTCCGCATGATATTATCATACCAAAAACAATACAAGATTTCTCTATAAAAGAATATGTCTAGAATAGAAAAATAAGAATAAGCAATAGATTCCCATTTTATATTTATAATTAATTTTATGCAACACAATTAGAATAAAATGAACATTCTAGCTAAAAAGAATAAAAAACCCCCTAATTGATAGAGGGTCTCTTTACGAATTCAAGAAATACTTATTATATATTATACATCAAGGATTTCTTTCTCTTTATCTTTCGTAATGGAGTCAATTTTATTAATATATTCATCCGTTAATTTCTGAACGTCTTCTGTAAATCCACGTAATTCATCTTCTGTTATTTCACTATTCTTCTCAAGCTTCTTAAAATCATCATTTGTATCACGACGTACGTTTCGAATCGCGATCTTTGCTTCTTCAGATTCTTTTTTAACAAGCTTAACTAATTCTTTCCGACGCTCTTCCGTAAGTTGAGGAATAGAAAGTCTAATAATATTTCCATCGTTTGATGGCGTTAAACCTAAGTCTGATTTAAGAATTGCTTTTTCAATGTCGCTAAGGATTGATTTATCATAGGGCTGAATAACGAGGAGACGTGCTTCTGGTACTGATACTCCAGCTAATTGGTTAATTGGAGTTGGAGCCCCGTAATATTCAACCGAAATACGATCTAATAAAGCTGCATTTGCTCTACCCGCACGGATTCCAGCTAATACTCGAGTATAAGCTTGAATTGCTTTTGTCATTTTTTCTTTCGCATTAGCAATAACTTGTTTTGGCATTATTTTTTCCCCCTAACAATTGTTCCGATTGTTTCACCTAAAACAGCACGATTAATATTTCCTTTTTCCATAATAGAGAAAACAATTAGTGGAATATCATTATCCATACATAATGATGAAGCTGTTGAATCCATTACTGCTAAACCTTCTTTTAATACATCTAAATATGAAAGCTCTTCATATTTTTTTGCATTTTTGTCAACTCGAGGATCAGCTGAGTAAACACCGTCAACATTATTCTTCGCCATCAAAATAACTTCAGCTTCAATTTCAGCAGCACGTAAGGCAGCAGTAGTATCTGTTGAAAAATATGGATTTCCTGTACCGGCTGCAAAAATAACGACTCTTTTCTTTTCAAGGTGGCGAATTGCTTTACGGCGAATATAAGGCTCCGCTACTTGTCTCATTTCAATTGATGTTTGAACCCTTGTTTCAATTCCAAGCTGCTCTAAGCTATCTTGAAGTGCTAAGGAATTCATGACTGTCGCGAGCATGCCCATGTAATCAGCATTTGCGCGATCCATTCCCATTTCTTCACCGATTTTCCCGCGCCAAATATTACCTCCACCGACTACAACAGCCACTTCAACATCTAAATTTGCTAAATCCTTAACTTGTTCAGCAACAGATTTAATGACAGCAGGGTTAATTCCAAATCCTTGAGCTCCTGCTAAAGCTTCACCACTTAATTTTAAAACAACACGTTTGTATTTTGGGCTGCTCATAGGTACCTCCATTAGTAATATAGAAAAGCATAAGCGCCTCGGTCACCCCCGACAAGCTTAAGACGAGCATCTCGGAAAGATGTTCTTTATCTTTCTGAGATGCTTGGCTTATGACCTCGAGGTCGACAAAAACTCGACCTCCTGTCGAATTGTCGACACTAGTACGTCCTGTACTTCGGGGGTAGGCGCTGAAGCTAGACAATTCTTGAAAAACAGGGAACACAAAGTGTTCCCTGAGATGTTAATTCGTTTATTATTTTTTCACTTGGCTCATAACTTCTTCTGCAAAATTATCTTCGCGTTTTTCTAAGCCTTCTCCTACTTCAAAACGGACAAACTCACGGATTTTTCCACCTTTAGACTCAATGAACTTGCCAACTTTTTGATCAGGATTTTTTACGAAAGTTTGATCGTTTACACAAACCTCTTCAAAATATTTGCTTAGACGACCTTCTACCATTTTTGCAACAATGTTTTCAGGTTTTCCTTCATTAAGAGCTTGTTGAGTTAATACTTGACGCTCACGCTCAACTTCTTCTTGTGAAACTTCGTCTCTAGAAACATATTTAGGGTTTAGTGCAGCGATATGCATTGATACATCTTTAGCCGCATCTGCATCTGTTGTACCTTCAACAACTGTAAGTACTCCAATACGTCCACCCATGTGTAAGTATGCACCAAATGCATCGTTATCTGTTTTTGTTTTGATTGCAAAACGACGTAAAGTAAGCTTTTCACCAATTTTTGCAATTGCAGAGTTAATATGAGTATCAACAGTAGCACCGTTGTCCATCGTTTGAGTTAATACCTCTTCAACAGATGCAGGCTTTTTAGCAATCAGATGTTCTGCTAATTCCTTAACTAATACTTGGAAGCCTTCGTTCTTTGCAACGAAATCAGTTTCTGAGTTTACTTCAAGAATTACTGCATCGTTACCTTCAGTAATAATTGTAGTTAGACCTTCAGCAGCGATACGATCGCCTTTTTTAGCAGCTTTAGCAATTCCTTTTTCACGTAAGAAATCAATTGCTTTTTCCATATCACCATTTGTTTCTTGAAGTGCTTTTTTACAATCCATCATTCCAGCACCAGTTTTTTCGCGAAGTTCTTTAACCATTTGTGCAGTAATAGCCATTTCGAAAATCCTCCTTGTACGGTTATGTATTTTATCTTTCCCTTTATCATTTGCATACAAACGAAAAACAGTCATTGCATTGATACTTTCAAATATCTGTTTTTCTTTAAAAAAAGGTGATAAAGAGTGCTCCTCTTATCACCTTTATAAAAATTAAGAAAGTAAATTTTTAGAGAGCACTTGCTTTATTAAGCAGTAGTTACTTCCTCACCTTGTTTTGCTTCAAGGATAGCATCAGCCATTTTACCTGTTAATAATTTAACAGCACGAATCGCATCATCGTTAGCAGGAATAACTACATCAATTTCATCTGGATCACAGTTTGTATCTACAATACCTACGATCGGAATGTTTAATTTATGTGCTTCTGCAACAGCAATACGCTCTTTGCGAGGGTCAATGATGAATAAAGCGTCAGGTAGAGTCTTCATATCTTTAATTCCACCTAAGAATTTTTCAAGACGCTCTTGTTCTTTTTTCAATTGAACAACTTCTTTTTTCGGAAGCACTTCGAAAGTTCCATCTTCAGACATTCTTTCAATATCTTTAAGGCGTGCAATACGCTTTTGGATTGTTTCAAAGTTAGTTAATGTACCACCTAACCAGCGTTGGTTTACATAGTACATACCTGAACGGATTGCTTCTTCCTTCACAGAATCTTGAGCTTGTTTTTTTGTACCAACGAAAAGGATAGTACCACCGTTTCCAGCTAACTCCTTAACGAATTTGTAAGCTTCTTCAACCTTTTTTACTGTTTTTTGAAGGTCGATAATGTAAATGCCGTTACGCTCTGTGAAAATATATTTTTTCATCTTTGGGTTCCAACGGCGAGTTTGGTGTCCGAAATGTACACCAGCTTCAAGTAATTGTTTCATTGAAATAACTGACATGTTTTTTCCTCCTAATGGTTTGATTTCCTCCGCTTATCTCATTTTTAACCGGAAACTGATAAAATCAGCACCAACCGATCAAATCCATAAGCGTGTGTATTAACACCATTTGTTAATATAGCATAATTTCAATCTCCGATCAAGCTGTTCCTAGAGATTTTGATTAAATTTTAATAAAAGAGCTATCTCAGTCTTTCCTTTATTAAGCTTTTTCGCTATTCCTTCCTCAGAATAACCTTGTTTCTGTAAGCTGAGTACTTGGCTTAATAAAGATAACTCTTGTAAACCACTATTGTCTTCAGGTTTTTTAATGAAATCTATATTTTCAGTTTGATCTTGACTGATTGCAATCGGTGGCAACTCAATTTTATCGTTTGTTATTAAATCTTCAGTTCGTGTCTTCGCATTTTTCTGATAAACACTAGCTGCCTTCTTAACAGGGATTTTTCCGGTTGGGGCCTT
The DNA here is from genome assembly GCA_023387295.1 of Bacillota bacterium. Classification (GTDB taxonomy): domain Bacteria; phylum Bacillota; class Bacilli; order Bacillales; family Cytobacillaceae; genus Cytobacillus. The sequence goes on from JAEWIG010000089.1 coordinate 23,134, forward strand.
CGGCTGATTGTCTATTAGTGAATCACTTACAGCTTCCCTGATTGTCGCTTTTTCCCTACTAACTTTGTTTGTAGCAACGTTGGGTTGAACATCGACTTTCTTTATTCGATTAAGAAACTGGTCATTTTCTTCCTTCATTTGGACCAAATAACTGGCAATAACCTCTTCCATTTCCCTAATCATTATTTCTTGTTTCTTTTCTACATCATTTAGTCGATTTTGGCGAAGATATAAAATGATGATTGCAAACAGCGCTACAAAATTTAAAATTAAACTTAATATTAATAGAAAGCTGGTCATAAAATCCCTCATCCACTATAATCAATTACATTTCCTTTATAAGGATGCTTCTCTTTTATTTCTTTTATCATCTTTTCATTTTTGTCTTCTCTACCCGCTTGGTTGTGTGAGTCATTTTTATGTTCTTTGTCCTCTTGCGAAAGCTTTACATTCGATTTTTGCTCTTGCTTAATAACAGATGTCCTCTTTTGTTCTTCTTCCTTTTGGGTACGCATTGAAGCAAAATCATTCACATTCTGACCTCGTTGCTGCAGCTGCTCCTGAATTTTCCCAACCTCCACCGTTCTCGGCAACGCAATTTGCATTTCAATCGACTTTAAACTCATCACTTTCACATCCTATAAGAAAGGTACAATCGCATTAGTTAACGACGTTTGGACAGCTCAAATCGGTTCAAAAATAATTTCTCCATTGGAAAAACGAAAGCGAACATTCGAATGTTCCTTTTGAATTTGTCTTGTATATTTCCCATATTGAATCGAAGAATTCGGATAAATAATATTATAAACATAGATAGAAGAATCCTGCTTATCTTGCTTTTCTGTTTCTATTAATTCCAGTTCTTCATCTATATTTTCGAGTTGTTCAAGAAGCTGAGCTTTTGTTTTTTGCTGTTTTATAATGATCATTTTTTGCTCTGCTGTTAATTTTCCCGCTGCCTTTCCTAATTGTAGCAGCTTATGCTCAATGCCAGTAAGCTTTGTAATGTTTTCGTCAATCAGTTTTTTTTGATTATTAAGAGCTTGTTCTTTCTCTACCAATGTTGAGTCTACACCCGTAATAAGCTCTGTTCTTGTAAACAGCCGATTCCCCACATCTTTCATGTGAAAGTTTCCCCTAGCAAACAACCTTCCTCCGATTACAAGAGCTTCTTTACAATGAATAGAACCTCCTGCTTCGACTCTACTATGTAAAACAGAAGTCGCAACGATAACATCTTGTCCTGCTACGACGTTCGCCTGATTTAAATAGGTAGCCTGAATATTTCCACCAGCCGTAATATTCCCTCTATTCCCTGCTGTTACACCACCTGAAATGATAATATTTCCGTCGGCGTGAATGGAAGCGCCTTCAACTAATCCATGAATTTTTATGTCTCCTCCGGCTTTAATTTCATAGCCAGTCGGTACATTTCCTCTAATCTCTACATTTCCAATAAAATCAATATTCCCTGTTTTTAAATCGATATCTCCATTTACTTCAAAAACAGGATTAACAGAAATCATACGATTCGTTAGACTCAATTGCCCATCAGAAGTCGAATAGAAGTTTGTTCCATTTAAAATTACATTTTTTCCTGGACGAATTTTTAGTTGTTTACCGTTTTTGGCGGGAATTTTTCTCCCAGACACGTCGGTACCGTCTGTTC
>JAEWIG010000103.1 GCA_023387295.1 Bacillota bacterium
TATAGTTTACTTATTCAACACTTTATTGATAAAGAAACGATTCAAAAAATAAAAGCAGGAACTTTTCTTTTTCAAGAAAAAGATAGAGTTGAACATATTTATATTCTATTATCTGGGAGCATCGCCCTTGGAAGACTCCATCCAACTGGAAAGGAATTTACGTTAAAAATTTTAACTGGTGAGGAAATTCTTGTTGAATATCAATTATTTAAACCTTCTCCCCGTTATCTCTTTTACGCAAAAGCTATGACAGATTGTGAAGTCTTTATGATCGATCGAGAAAAATTCGAACAATTTATTTTAGAAGATAGTCATCGTTTAAGCACGATGACATCATGGTTAAGCACAAGATATTTAAAAGCACAAATGAAGTGTCAGGATTTAATTATAAACGGGAAAAAAGGTGGCCTCTACTCCATTCTCATCCGACTTTCCACTAGCTATGGAGTGATGACTGATAAAGGAATCCTAATTGATTTGCCACTGACTCATCAAGAGCTAGCCAACTTAACATTTGGAACCAGAGAAGTGATTCAACGACTGCTTAAAGAGCTTCGTGAAAAAAACATTATTACGTATGAGCGACAAAAAATTACAATTAAAAACCTAAGTTATTTAAAAGCAGAAGTAGATTGTCAAAATTGCCCTTATGAAATTTGTGGGCTTAACTAGGAATTTGAAAAGACCCATTGCACATAGCAATGGGTCTTTTCAAATCAAATTTATAAAACAACAACAATAAAATATCCAATCATAAACGCCTGGATTAATCCCTTTGTCACTACACTGCTAATAAAGCCGATTACAGAGCCAAAGCCAATTTTCAAGGCTTCCTTCCATTCCTTTTTGTTTACAGCAAATTCAGCAATAATGGCGCCTAAAAAAGGACCTATAATGATACCAAAGACAGGAATGACAAACGGTCCCAATAGAAGACCAACTGTACTTCCCCAAACTCCCGCCTTTGAACCTCCAAATTTTTTTACTCCAATCAAGTTTGCCGCATAATCGGCAACAAAGAGCAAAATGACAAACAAACCTTGAATAGTCCAAAATAGCCAACTAAATGGTTCGAACGAAAATAGAACACCAAAGAGGATGATTCCCCCTAACAGAAAAATGACGCTCGGAATGATTGGGTAAATAAGCCCGACAAAGGAAATTAAAAATAAGATAATAATGATCGTCCAATAAACATATTCCATATTTTCACCTACAATGAAGCAAACTTTTCCTGCTATTATAACTCGCTATCCTCACCTAGTATAGCTTCAGCAATATTTACAGCATGATCGCCAATTCTCTCTAAATTACTAATAATATCAACATAGACAATCCCAGCTTGAGGAGAGCATAAACCTTCATTTAAACGGATTATATGCTGCTTGCGCAATTTTCTTTCCATTTTATCAATGGCTTCTTCCTTTTGAACAACATGTATAGCAGCTTCTTTATCCTTATGATCTAAAGCTTCAATTGCTTCTGATACAGTAGAAATAGTCAGCTTAAACATTTCTTCCAAGTCAGCCATGGCTTTTTCCGTTATTTTCACTTTATTTGCCTGCTGATATTCGACAAGCTCAATAATGTTTTCATAATGGTCGCCGATTCTTTCGATATCTCGTATTGTATTCATTAACATAGTATGTTCTTCTGATTCATGCCCTGATATTGAGCTTGTCGCAATTTCCACTAAATAATCGGTAATTTTACGATCTAGATTATTAAGCGCATCCTCGAGCTGCATGGCATTCCCTGAATGCTTCGGTAACTTCGTTTTCATAAACTCATGAGTCTCTTCTAGCCCTTTAATAGCGAACTGTCCCATCCTTAATACTTCTTCCTTAGCTTGTCCTAAAGCAATGGATGGTGATTGCTCAATAAATACCGGATCTAAATGTCTTGCACGATATTCAATGTGAGAATCTTCACCCGGAATTAATTTTGTCACAATAAACGCTAAGACAGCGACAAATGGTAACTGAATTAAAGTGTTTGTAGAATTAAAAATTCCATGGGCAAAAGCGATTGTCATTTCAGGATTAAGCCCTAAACCACTCTGTATCGAACTAATTAAATAAGTAAATGGTTTTAACAATAATAAAAATATGGTCGTACCAATTAAATTAAATATAACATGCACGGCTGCTGCTCTTTTCGCAGCAACAGATGTTCCGATAGCTGCTAATACGGCTGTAATCGTGGTTCCGATATTATCTCCGAAAAGTACAGGTAATGCAGCATTTAAATCTACCAGATTCTCGGAAAACAACCCTTGCAAAATGCCAATTGTTGCACTCGAACTTTGAACGATGACCGTAAAGACTGTACCCACAATTACACCTAAAATAGGGTTACTACTTAAGCTTACTGTTAATTCATGAAATGACTCGAGCGTACTTAGGGGCTTCATTCCACTACTCATTAGCTCTAATCCATAGAATAAAGCACCAAATCCAAAAACAATTTGTCCGACATTATGTACTTTTTTGTTTTTAAAAAAGAAAAGTAAAATAGCACCGGCTGCTATGATTGGTAAAGCATATTCGCCAACATCAATTCCAATAATGAACGCAGTAACAGTTGTTCCAATGTTCGCTCCCATAATAACACCAATCGCTTGGCGGAGCGTCATAAAACCTGCACTAACTAAACCAACCGTAATAACAGTTGTTGCCGAGCTACTTTGAATTAGTATGGTTACAGTGATACCAGCTAGTACACCCATTAGCGGATTTGTTGTGAATCGATCTAACAAATCCCTTAAACGATCACCTGCTGATTTTTGAAGACCGTCTCCCATATATTTTATTCCAAATAGGAAGATTCCAAGTCCGCCTAAAAATTGAAAGAGCATCTGCTGGATATTTAATTCCAATTTTTCCAACCCCTATTATTTTATATTCGACATTTATCAACAAACCCCATACAATTATTATTAAAGTTTGCCTTGGATGTAAATATATCTTCGCGTAAATTTACAATACCTTAACATTCGAGCTAAATATTACATTTGTGTTACAAAAAGACCTTCATTTAATTATGAGGTAAAGGCGATTGATTTGAGGAAAATTTATTCTCTGGTAAAATAACAAAAGGAATCTATATAAGGGTGTGTCAAAATGAATATTTTTAAGCAATTTTATAAAAGCATGTATTCACCGAAGGATATTGCATTAACTCGCTTCCAAGGGATAGGAAAAACAATCCTTTATGTATTTTTTCTTACGCTCGTATCTCTACTTCCTGGTATTTATTACTTTAGCTCAGCTACTATAAATGGACTAGATGAGATACAAAATAGCATTAAGAATGAGCTACCAGCCTTTCAGATTTCAGAAGGTACATTACATTCTGATGAAAAAGCTCCCATCATTCTAAATAAAGATAACTTAACGATTATTTTTGATTCAACAGGAACGGCGAAAGCTAGTAATTTAGCTAAAAACAAAGATACAATCGCCATTTTGCAGAATGAAGCGATCTTTATTGCCAGCGGACAAAGTCAATCTTTGCCCTATTCCATGCTTAGTGATATGACTTTTACAAATGAAGATTTGTTAAACTTGTTTTCATCGCTAGATTCATCATTAGTTATCATCATTCCGATCATGATACTAATTATTTATATCTTAACTACAGGCTTAAATTTTATTCAAATCTCTATCCTTGCCGCTCTAGGTTTATTATTAAAAAAATTATTAATGAGAAATATTCAATACCGTCATCTATGGCGAATGGCTGCCTATAGTATTACTTTGCCTACAGTATTTTTCACGATAATGGCGGCCTTAAAAACAATTGTTCCAAATGGTGCCATTATTAACTGGTTTGTTGCCTATATTGTCTTATATTTAGCCATTAAAGAAGTTCCACTACCTAAAAAGAGATAGAAACGCTCATGCGTTCTATCTCTTTTTTGAATTAGGGGTGTAAGCTTTGTACATTAACTGATTTTAAATTTCGAATTAAGTACTTCAAGTGATTGTGATAACAGCGTTAATTTACCGCCTACTTCATGGCTTTTTTTCACTTTTATCCTTTGTTTTTGTGAAGCTATCATCATTTGCTCAGTACTTGCTAGTGATTGCTGAGCAACGGAAGCAGAATTTTCCGTCACTGATTCCATTTCAGGTAATGTTTGATTTAATAGAACTAATTCCTGTTCAGCTTTCTTCATCATGTAGCTAACCGCTTCTATTTCTAGCATTAATTCATCAAATGATTCTCGACTTTTCGATGCTGTTTTAAGGTGGGTTTGGAAAAGGCTGAACATCTCCTTAAATTCATTTGAAGCTTTAATAGAAATTGATTCCATCTGCTCAATTGTTCGCTCAATTTCCTCTGTAGCTTCAGAGGATTGCTCAGCCAATTTTCGCACTTCATTAGCAACTACAGCAAATCCGCTTCCAGACTCTCCAGCTCTTGCTGCTTCGATGGCCGCATTTAATGCCAACAGTTTCGTTTGTCCGGCGATTTGCTGAATGAGTGTAATAACCTTTGCGATTGACTCTGAATATAATTTCACGTCTTCTACAGTCTGTGCAACACCTCTAAATTCAAGCTCAAAATCATTAAATACGTGAAGAAGATTGCCGACACCTTTTTCACCATTATGGGCAGAAGCATTCATAGAATGTGTTTTCTGCATAACCTCTTTCATTTGCGCAAACATAAGATCCACTGATGCTTTCATTTCCTGGAACATTTTTATGCTTTCCTCAGAGCTTACAGCAGTTTGCTCTGCACCCATTTTAACTATATGTATCGATTCATTTAGCTGCTCATTTTCTTCTAGTACTTGTCTTGACATTTCTCTTAATTCTTTCCCAGTAGTAGATAAATCATAGGTGGTCGTTGAGATTTCATAAAGAAGATTTCCCATTTGCATGATCATTGCATTAAAGCTTTTTACAAGTGAGATAATCTCTGGTGTTGTTGTGCTTACTTCGACTTGGATAGCGATATTTCCATTTCGCGCTTCTCTCATCACATCTCTTAGCTTGGACAACGGCTTCGTTAAACTGCGTACGAGTAAAACAATAATAATTGACGTAATAGAAAGACTGATTAACACCACAAATAATATGTATTTTGCCATTTCGTTTATTTCTTTCAAATACTGCTTTTGGGGAATAGTGATTGCATATATTCCCTTTAACTCTTGAACAGATTGAAACGAAATCGTATAAAGCTCTCCATTTATTTCTTGATGAATAAGTCCGTTTTGTTTTTTTCTAACTTCTTTTAAAACATCATCGGTAAATGTTACCTTCGCATTTTTACTAATTTGAAAAGGGATTGCCCCGTTATTGTTTATAAGATAATAACTTCCCATTAATCCATTCTGAGCAAGTTCTGCATCCTGACTTTTTATGACTTGATTTATCTTTGAAGAAAATTTTTCTTCATCACCTACATAGATGAGCATTAAATTTTGGGCGATATCATAAATGGATTTCACTTCTTTTGTTAACCGCTGCTCCATTAAATTTATTGTGGTTTCTTTTGACTTTTCATAAGAAATATACGCAACGATTGAGACAGTTACAAGCAATAGTCCAATCATTAGTACTAAAAGTCGCGTTTGGAGTGAAAATTTTGTTAGTAGTTGATTCATGAAATCTTTTGCCTTTTGAATTGACAAATATACACACCCCTTCCAATTGTTTTAATTATGCCAAAGGAATATTAAGGGATTGTAAAGGGAGCGTAATAATTGCGTGAATATTAGTTCTTTGAACTCATATATTATGTTCTAATTTTTTTGGACAAGCATATTTTATGTAATAGGAAACTGAACATACTATTGGTAAATTAAAGCTGGAGGTTAGTCCTAATATGAAACGGCTATTCGTATTACTTGTTACGGTGCTAGTTATATATGTTATTTATTTTGACTTAACAACCGGTACCCTGCCTGTTGCACAAATAGAATCCATTGATGTGAAAACAACTAAAATCGCAACGATTCCATATTTCGAAAAGAAAATATCCTCAGGAGAAACAGTGCTAACAATCGTCGAAGGATATATGGATGGCCCCCTTCCTGTTTCAATAACACAAATGATCGCTGATTTTAAGAAATTAAATAATGGGCTTCAGCCTGAACAGCTAAAATCTGGTCGAATATATCGTTTTCCTGATTACAAACAATGATATTTCTTCAAAGGGACATTAGCTTATTAATTTGGGTACAGCTTCAATCTTGTCAATTTCAACATTTCATTGATACAATAGGTAAAGTGATTTATATATAAAAGAGGAGTGAATCTCCATTGACTGAGATAACACATCGTACAAAAACAAGACCAGTAAAGGTTGGTCCATTAACAATCGGTGGCAGCAATGAACTGTTCATCCAAAGCATGACAACGACAAAAACACATGATGTTGAAGCGACTGTTGCTGAAATAAAACGCTTAGAGGAAGCCGGTTGCCAAATCGTTCGTGTTGCTTGTCCAGATGAGCGCGCTGCAAATGCAATTGCTGATATAAAAAAACAAATTAACATTCCGCTTGTAGTCGATATTCATTTTGATTATAAGTTAGCTTTAAAAGCAATCGAGGGTGGAGCAGATAAAATTCGGATCAACCCAGGTAATATCGGAAAACGCGAAAAAGTCGAAGCAGTCGTTAAAGCGGCCAAAGCCAAAGGGATTCCGATTCGAATCGGGGTTAATGCCGGCTCATTAGAAAAGAAAATTCTCGAAAAATACGGCTATCCTACTGCTGATGGTATGGTGGAAAGTGCTTTACACCATATTAAAATTCTCGAAGACCTTGATTTTCATGACATCATCGTCTCTATGAAGGCATCTGATGTTAACTTAGCTATTGAAGCTTATGAAAAAGCGTCCAAAGCATTCGATTATCCACTTCATTTAGGCATAACCGAATCAGGTACACTCTTTGCAGGAACTGTTAAAAGTGCTGCTGGATTAGGGGTAATATTAAATAAAGGAATTGGTAATACACTGCGAATTTCTTTAAGTGCTGATCCAGTTGAGGAAGTAAAGGTAGCTAGAGAATTACTAAAGGTTTTCGGTTTATCATCTAATGCTGCAACTTTGATCTCATGCCCTACATGTGGACGAATTGAAATTGATTTAATTTCAATTGCAAACGAGATAGAGGAATATATCCAAAAAATAAAGGCACCAATTAAAGTAGCTGTTCTAGGATGTGCAGTAAATGGACCTGGTGAGGCTCGCGAGGCTGACATTGGCATTGCAGGAGCAAGAGGTGAAGGTTTATTATTCCGCAAAGGTGAAATCGTTCGTAAGGTCCCTGAAGCTACAATGGTTGAAGAGCTGAAAATTGAAATCGATAAGGTTGCTGAGGAATATTTTGCCAAGCAAGCTATAGAAGAGCAAAAGACAGAAACATTGAAATAAAAACATAACAAAGCGCCTAGCAATTGCTAGGCGCTTCCTCTTTTCTTTTTATCTAAAAAATGGCAGGATAAACGTCCCAATGATTATTGATACAACTCCGATTCCAATTGCCCAATTCCCCAAGCTTGTTGCGCCTCTTCCACGTGCAACAAATCCAAGAATAATTCCTGTTGCTCCAAACAGGAAGGGCATTATAAATAATGAGAGAATCGACAGGATAAGTGCAGCAAAGCCTACACCTCTGCCTGCTGTATCTACTTCCTGCTCCCTTTCTTCTGCCGCCCCATTTCCCCTATTAAACGTTGTAGGTGCAGCGATTTCAGCTGAGGTTTCTTCGATGTAATCCGCAGGTTCATTTAGACGCTTAACTCCAATTTCATCTTCTTGAAGAAGATCGAAACCCGAATATTCCTGATCACGCTCTTGATCTGCCACTATAGAATCCCTCGCTTTCATCATTTAAAACAATGCTTTTTTTATGGAGCAGTACTTATTCTTTACGAAAAATAGCTTTTTTAGTCGAAATTTCTTTAGTCTATATTGTACTTCTGATAAGATTAGATAGATATTGGTAAAAGGAGAGTTCATATGAAAAAGCGATTTGGGATTGATATTGATGGTACAGTTACATGTCCAACTTCATTAATTCCTTATATTAATAAAGCATTCGACCTTAACATAACCTTAAATGATGTTAAACAATATGATTTAATACATGTCGTCAATGATGTATCTGAAGAGGAATTTATGAAATGGTTTACTGAAATTGAACCCATTGTGTATGCAGATTCTCCCCTAGCTAAAGGAGCAAAGGAAGTTTTGAAAAGCTGGGAAAACATTCATGAACTATATTTCATCAGTGCAAGAGGCTCTCACCTATTAAATTTAACAAAAGAATGGTTTTTAAAACATGCTTTAAATTTTGATCATATTGATTTATTAGGAACACATAATAAAGTAAAAGCTGCAAAGGACAACAAAGTCGATATCTTTTTTGAAGATAAGCATGACAATGCCGTTATGCTTCATGAAGAATGTGAAATTCCTGTCATCCTATTCGACACCCCTTACAATCGAGAGCCCATTCCTAACGGAGTAATCCGTGTACATAACTGGGCAGAAGCAAATATTTGGGTTGACAATTGGTTGAAAAATTTCAAATAAAAAAAACGGCTAATCAGCCGTTTTTTTTATTATATTCGTTTCGTTACAGCAATCGGGGCAGCGTCCATATATCTCGAATTTATGGCCTGATATATCATAGCCCTTTAAATTATCTTGTAGCTCCTTCATCGGACATGTGGCAATTTCTTTCGTTGTACCACAGTCCATACAAATAAAATGATGATGATGTTCTTCATGTGAGCATGTATAACGAAAATGTTTTTCGCCTGAGAGTTCCGTCATTTCAAAAATGCCAAGTTCAACAAATAAGGATAAATTTCGGTAAATTGTATCAAAGCTAATGCCAGGATAATCATCTTTCATCCATGAAAGAACATCTCTTGCCGTCAAATATTTATTTTTTTTGGCAAAAAAACGTAGCATTTCTTCCCTTTTATCTGTATACTTGTAGCCTCTTTCTTTTAACAATTGCAATGCCTCATTAACATCCACTTGGTTCACCTCTTAAGAATACACATTCAATCATTTTGCTGTTCTAAGCGTAACTTTCTTCATGAGAATCGTGATGACTAATATAAGCACAGCTAACATAACAATCGTCCCACCTGGTGCTAAATTCAAATAATAGGATATAGTTAATCCACCCAATACAGATATTTCACCAAATAGAACGGAAAAAAAGATGGTTTGTTTAAAGCCTTTTGCAAATCTAATACTTGCAGCTACTGGCAATGTCATAAGTGAAGACACAAGTAAAATCCCGACAATTCTCATCGAGGCAGCGATGACTAGTGCAACCATAATGATAAAAATAAAATGAACACTTTTCGCTGCTATCCCAGACGCTTTTGCATGTTCCTCATCAAACGATGACAGAAATAGCTCTTTATATAATAAAGCTACTAAGACAATAACAAGGATACTTATAATTAAAATGGTCCATAAATCCATCCTACTTACTGCACTGACGCTTCCAAATAAATAACTAAATAAATCGGTATTAAATCCATCTGCTAGGGATATGAAAATAACACTAATCCCTATCCCACCCGAAAGAATGATTGGGATCGCTAATTCCTGATAATGCTTATAGACTGCTCTTAGCTTTTCTATAAATAATGCACCCGTTACTGAAAAAACCATCCCCATATATAAGGGATTCAATCCACTTGCTATTGCCAATTTTTTTTCTAGAAAAAGACTTGCTGCAATACCAGCAAGCGTTACATGACTTAAAGCATCAGCAATTAGCGAAAGTCTACGAACAACGATAAAAACACCTAATAACGGAGCAATAATACCAATAATAATTCCTGTAAAAAAAGCATTTTGAAGAAACTCATACTGTAATAATCCTGCAATCATTGCTTTACCCCTTCTTGCTGATGTTGATCATGTTTATGTGACAGGAGATGGAGATCGTGACCGTAATATCCTGATAAATCTTCCAATTGAAGCTGCTCAAACTCTGAAGTTTTACCATGAAAATGTAAATGCTTATTTAAGCAAGCGACATGGGTCACCTTATCAGAAATCGTTCCAATATCATGAGTAACAAGCAATAGTGTGATTCCCAGCTTTTTATTTAACTCATTTAGCATTTCATAAAAGGACTGAACATTTTGGGCATCAACCCCTACAGTTGGCTCATCAAGAATCATTAGCTTTGGGTCACTAACAAGTGCTCTAGCAATAAACACACGCTGCTGCTGTCCCCCAGAAAGCTCACCGATATTACGTTTTACAAACGGGAGAAGCCCTACTGATTCAATTGCCTGATACACTTTTTCACGATGATCTTTATTCATCCTTT
>JAEWIG010000108.1 GCA_023387295.1 Bacillota bacterium
GTTCCAGCCATAGGATCTTGAAAAACACGACCGATTAATCTTGCGCGTTTATGTTCTTTAACAAAGGTTACGTCATGATTATCAATCATAACTTGTCCTAAATCAGGTATCATCTTTCCAGATATTAAGTTCATAAGCGTCGATTTTCCTGCCCCATTACTCCCAATAACGGTCATAAAATCTCCTGGCTTTAAATGAAGATTCATTTGTTGTAATGCAATTTTTTCATCAGGTGTTCCTTCGTTAAAAACCTTATGAATCTGTTTTAACTGCAGCAAGAGCTTCACCACCATTCTCATAAGCTTTTTGAGCTATTCTTCGTCTCTTACGCTGCTTCTCCCGTTGCTTTTCAATTACTTTCGGAAGAATTAATGCACTTACAACGATAATGGCCGTAATCAACTTCATATCTCCGGTTTCAAGGAATTCCACACGTAATGCTAACGTAACAATTATTCGATATAAAATCGCTCCGCCAATAACCGCAAATGTTGCCCGTACAATCGTTTTTGCCCCGAAAATTGCCTCACCAATAATAACGGAAGCAAGTCCAATGATGATCATTCCTATTCCCATCCCGACATCACTGAATCCGTTATACTGAGCAATGAGTGCCCCAGAAAGTGCAACAAGAGCATTGGATAGACCAAGACCAAGAATTTTTAACAAATCCGTATCTGCAGAAAAGCTACGAATCATTGTTTCGTTATTACCTGTTGCTCGAATAGCTAAGCCAATATCTGTTTTTAAAAATAAATCGATTAGTAGCTTTACGATAAAAGCAAGTATGAACATGAAGATCAAGATTCCCCATGTTTTTGGCACAAAGCCAGGAATGATAGCTGTCATCGCATCATCAATTCCTAGACCTTTCCAGAATGCCGTTAATTTTGTGATGACCGTTTCTTCTGCTAAAAGTGGAACATTGGATTTCCCCATGATTCGTAAATTAATAGAATACAAGGCAATCATCATTAATATTCCGGAAAGAAGCGGATTAATTTTTCCCTTCGTATGAAGAAGCCCAGTTATACAGCCTGCCAAAAACCCGCAAACTAGAGCGATCATCGTGGCAAGGAATGGATTTGTCCCACCCACAATTAAAACAGCCGCTACCGCAGCACCAGTCACGAAGCTTCCATCCACTGTTAGGTCAGGAAAATCTAATATTCTAAATGAGAGATAAACTCCCAACGCCATTAAAGCATAAATCGCTCCTGCTTCAATTGAACCAAATATGGCTGTAGGCATATAACTCTTCCTTTCTCATGTTAGACAAACTCGGTATTCACCAAACCATTTTGGTGAACACCTTAGTTTTTTCTTATGCGATATTATTAACAATTCTTTTATCAGAACTAATAGTTCCTTTAGTACTTTACTAGCCAAATAATATTATTCTATGAATTCTGCGAGGCTATTCCATTCCTCTTTTAGTTCAACATTCATTTCTGAAGCAGCTTTTTTATTAATAAGTAGCTTTAAGTTTTGTGGATATTGAACAGGAAGGTCAGATGGCTTCTTTTCACCTTTTAAAATTTGAGCAGCCATAACACCTGTTTCGTATCCGATATCACTATAGTCAAAACCAAAAGCAGCAAAGCCACCACGCTTAACGGAATCTAACTCTCCAACAAAAAGAGGGATATCTTGATCATTACCAACTTGAACAACAGATTCTAAAGCAGACACTACCGTGTTATCCGTAATCACAAAGAAAACGTCAGCTTTGCCGATTAGTGATTCAGCAGCCTGCTTAACTTCAGAAGAAGTAGAGACAGTAGCCTCAGCCGCTTTTAAGCTTGTTCCCTCGATTGCTTCTTTCACAATCTCTATTTGTGCTACCGAGTTCTGTTCCCCTGAATTGTAAATGAGTCCTACCGTTTTTCCAGAAAAGTTTTCATCGATAAACTTAACTGTGTTTGGAATCGCATCAGGATGCATATCAGTGGTTCCAGTTATATTTCCACCAGGGCTTTCCATTGACGGAACAAGTTTCGCACCAACCGGGTCAGAAACTGAAGTAAACACAATTGGAATATCCTTTGTTGCATTTAAAGCACTTAGTGCACTTGGTGTAGAATTCGCAAAAATTAAATCGACTTTATCGCCAACAAAATTCGTTGCAATCGTTTGGTTATTGTTTTGATCACCTTGAGCGATTTGCAGATCATATGTAACGTCAAGACCTTCGTCGCTTAATGCTTTCTTGAAGCCTTCGAATGCAGCATCTAACGATGGATGTTCCACTATTTGTGTAACGCCAATTTTATAAGACTTCCCTGCGCCATCTGAACTTTTACTTTCACCATCGCTTGAGTTATCAGTGCCACATCCACTTAGTAGAGCTACACCTACTAAACTTGTAGCGGCTAGCACCTTTAATCTATTTAACATTATCCAACTCTCCTTTTTCACTTAAACGCTTTTACGCTTTTATTCATTAAATTATAAATCTATTAAAGGTACAAATTCAAGTACTATTTATTATTTTCAAAAAATTTTAAGTTTATTCGACATTTTTTCTTCAAAAACCTTCTTGGGTGCATGCACATAGTAAGAATATAAATGTCGTCAGCTTCATTTCTCTGCGCTTACGATTACTTCGTACATCGAGGCTTGTTCAATGAAACTGACGACGATTTAGTTCTACACAAAACATTCATAAGCATCTACTCCCAACCCAGATTGTAAATGTCGCTCAATTTACTTTCTCTGCGCTGGTTATTCCTCCGTCATAAAGGCTTGTTCAAGTAAACCGACCGACAATTTTGTTTTTTTACAAAAAAATCTGTACGAAACATCTTGATAGGATCGGTAATATTCATACCAAACTTTCTCAAGTGTCCGTACAGACAATCATAATGACAATCATATTAAATTATTTATCTTCCCTTAAAATTTGGCTTTCTTTTATCCGAAAATGCCGTTAGAGCTTCCAGTCGATCCTCTGTTGGGATAATAACTTCATATGCTTTTCTTTCCATTTGTAAACCAGTCTGCAAATCAACGCCCATTCCTTGTTTAATCGCAAACTTTGCCTGTTGGATGGCGAGTGGACCATTTGCAAGCATTTCTTCAGCAAATTCAAAACTAGTATTTAATAGTTTTTCCTGCTCCACCACTTTATTTAAAATACCGTACTCTAGTGCTTCCTCTGATGTTATCCTTTTTGCTGTTAATATAAGTTCAAGAGCTTTTGATTCCCCGATAAGTCTTGGTAATCTTTGTGTTCCACCAGCTCCTGGAATAATCGCCAAACTCGTCTCAGTTAGTCCCATTAAAGTTCCTGAAACAGCAAACCGAAAATCACATGCTAACGCAAGCTCCATCCCACCGCCAAAAGCATACCCATTCATAGCCGCAATGGTTGGTTGTGGCAGTTGATCAATAAGGGAAAAAACCTCACCTATTTTATAAAGATTGCGGCGAACCTCTATATCTGTTAACGTTTTCCGCTCTTTTAAATCTGCTCCTACACTGAATGCTTTATCCCCAGAACCAGTAAATATTACAACGCGAACATTTGAATCAGTTCGGATCGCCTCAACAGCAGCTTGTAGCTCACATAAAGTGTCAAAATTAAAAGCATTTAAAGCCTCAGCACGATTTATCGTAACTAAAGCAATATAATCCTTTTTTTCGATTACAATTGATTCCAACATTTTCACTCCCTTTCGCTCATTATATTTTCCAATTCGCTATCGGTTGTGAAATCACCTTCTATTGTAGTACCTGTGTTTTTAGCGCTCTTCTTAAAATTTTCCCTGTCGTATTTTTCGGTAATTCTTCTAGAAACTCTATCGAAGATGGTATTTTATACTTGGCCAAATGTTGGCTGCAATAGTCTAAAAGCATAGCTTCTGTTAATGATTCATTCTTCTTCACAACAAAGCATTTTACGGCTTCACCAAGATTCGGGTCTGGCACACCAATGACAGCTGCTTCAACAACATCCTCGTGCTCGTAAAGCACCTCTTCCACTTCTCTAGGATATACATTATATCCACCTACAATAACTAGCTCCTTTTTGCGGTCAACGATATAAAAATAACCGTCTTCATCCATCCTAGCTAAATCACCAGTATAAAGCCAACCATCTTTAATGGTTGCTTGAGTTTCTTCAGGCATTTTATAGTAACCCTTCATTACATTCGGACCTCTTACAATAAGCTCCCCAACTTCTCCAACAGAAAGCTCTTCACCAAGCTCATTTACTACTTTATTCACGACATTCACAATGGAGCGCCCGATGGAACCCGGCTTTCTAGGACGATCAAGCGGATTAAAGCATGTAACGGGTGATGCTTCAGAAAGGCCATATCCTTCAGAAACGACGACATTAAATTTCTTTTCGAAGCTCTTTAATAAGGCAACAGGCAGAGAGGATCCGCCTGAAATACAAAGCCTTAGCGAGCTTAAGTTGCCACCGTAATTTTCTGCATATTGAAGGAGAAAATTATACATTGTTGGCACTCCAGCAAATACGGTTGGCTCATATTCTTTTACAAGTCTAAATATTTCTTGTGGACTAAATTTTGGATCAATCAGAATCGTAGCCCCATTCATAAGTGGTGCATTTAGGGCAACGGTTAGACAAAAAACATGAAACATCGGTAACGTTGTAATAACCCGATCATCTTCATTCATATGCAAATAATCACTAGTATCCTTTGCATTGCTGTAAAGATTTTTATGAGTTAACATCGCCCCTTTTGGTTTCCCTGTTGTTCCAGATGTATAGAGAATAATCGCTACATCATCTTCATGCGCCTTTGCTGCATTAAACTCTAAAGAGCCAGATGCGATAAGATTTGAAAACGATTTCATTTTTGGATAGACCGATAAAGTTGTTACATCCGTTTGTGCCTTCGTTCCTTGAGGCGTTTCACAAACAATATAGCTCTCAACCTTAGGCAAAGCATGGTGCATTTTTTCTGCTAAAGGCAATAAAAGATCAAGCATCACAACGGCTTTAACATCCCCATTGTTAATGATGTAACCAATTTCGTCTGGAGTATAGATTGGATTTATTGGAATAACTGTCGCTCCGAGCCTAAGTGCTCCATACAAACTAATGACAAAGTGTGGTGAATTCCCTAAAAGTAATGCAATATGGTCCCCTTTTTTTACCCCTATTTTTGCTAACCCCGCTGCAAATTTCGTTACTGCCCCATCAAGCTCAGCATATGTACTTGATTGGTCCATAAAATAATAAGCCGGCTTGTCTCCCATCTTCCTGGCTGTTTCGTGAAGTTGTTCAGATAAATTCAATTCCCCTTCCCCCTTTAATGAATGAATAGTCATTCATTTAATAATAAAAAATTTTCTAAATATATTATATTGAAAGAAAGTTGTGTATTCAAGTAGGAAAGTAAAAAATAGTAAATTTCTTTTAATCTCTTGTTAAGACTGTATATTAACATAGCGATTAGGCAAAAAACCTAAGCAGATATCTGCTTAGGTTTTTCGTTCGACGATGAACTCATCGGCTTAATGTATATATTCATCTCCAACTAAAACATCAGATAAGACCTCTGTCGGAATGATAAATTCAACTATCCCCATATAGCCTGGAGCAACTTCGTATTTATCAAAGGAAATAACTAGTTTGCCGTCATTATTGATATAGAAGTTTTGGTCCTTCTTTATTTTCTCAAACGAATCGAAAAGATTTTCTGTCTCTGCCCCAGAAACCCAATACGTTTTATCTGAATCATTCTTCATTTGTTGACGCATTTGTTCTTTAATATTCTCACTAATCACATCTACATAACGCTCGTCCTTAAATAGCATCGGAAGACTTAGTAAGATTTCTTTTTTCTTATCAATCGTATCATATGCCATAGTGGTAGAAGACGAACCAACTGTGTTAACGACGTATCTAGCAATAGATAAAATTTGTTCGTTGTCCGTTTTAACTTCATAGCCGCTATCAACTCCGAGATGCCCATCAACGCCGATCTCTTCCATTTCCTCTATATCCTTCATAAAGCCTTCATATAACTCTTTACCCTCATTTAAGTATTTTTCATTTAAACTGTTTGCCAGTTCTTCATTTTCTAGATCTGTAATGGCCGGGACCTTAATGTTTGCTTGGTATTTATCATCTTTTTCTACATTAAATTCAGTAAAAGTCAGAACCTTTACAACACTACCGACTATTGGTACGTCTGCAAGTGCTTTTGCCATTGCAGGGCTCGAATTAAGTCCTGCCGTAAAGATAACAGCTGCTGCGGCAGTTCCTATTAGCCATTTATAATTATTTTTCTTCTTCCTCTTTCCGCTCTTTAAGGCCTTTTCAACAACTTCATCCAGTTCATCTGGGATTTGAATATTTTTATAGTCATTCTTCATTTTTTCTAATTTTTTATCCATTTTATTTTCCCCCAACTACATAGTCATCTTTCATTTCAATTCGTAATAACTTTAATGCCTTGTATAAACGTGTTTTAATGGTATTCGTATTTTCTTCTAATACAGCTGCTACCTCTTCGATTTTCAAATCTTCAAAATATCGTAAAATAATAATAGTTCGATATTCTGAAGGTAACTGTTCGAGAGCCCTTGCTAAATCAATATTATCGTATTTATCTTCTTCTCCTTGACTCAAGTACTCCATCGTCTCATCATCGAGAATGGTAACCCGCTTATGCTTTCGTAAAAAGTCTAATGATGTGTTAACGACGATTCGATAAAACCAGCTTTTTAATACATTTTCATTTTGGAGAGTGTGATAGGATTTGATCGCTTTATGAATGGAATCTTGTACGATATCAAGAGCATCTTCACGATTTTTCACATAACTGAAAGCTAGTCGATAAAAATTCTCCTTGTTTTCTATAATAAATTCGGTAAATAAATCGTCATGTAAATTTTTTATCTTCTTCATTTCGCAAAAAGGCTCCTTGTTTGCTATTTTATTTGTATACAGTTTATAGACGCATAAGCTATTAGAAAAAGTTTTAAATTATTTTATATGTAAATAAAATCGTTATCGGATTCATTGAGCAAGCCTCGACCGCGACTAACGGGCTGTAAACAAACTCCCAAGGAAAGCATGTATTCAGAAACAGCCCGTAAGTGCCCGATTGACTCAACTAACCATCAGTGGAAAATCACCACTGACGGAAGGTTCGTCTTATGTTAACGAAGTAATCGTAAGCGCAGGGAATTGAATCCGACGACATTTTGCATAGCCTGTTGTAAGTAGCAACTTATTTTCAATTTTAATAAGAAAGAGCGTTCCTAATTAGAAACGCTCCCCACGATTAATACATTAAATTAATAAAATCCTCTTTTGTAATATTTCCGAAGTAATGCTTTATATTAATATCATCTAGTGCTTTTTCAATTTCCGTCTTCTCATAGCGAATACCTTCAAGCTTCTTTTCAATTTCACTAACATCTCCTACTCCAAAAAAGTCGCCATAAATTTTGCAGTTAGCGATGACTCCCTTTTCTACCTCGAGTCGAATATCGATTTGACCAACCGGGAATCGATGGGAATTCTGTAAATTAAATTTAGGAGATTTTCCGTAATTCCAATCCCAATTTTGATACCTTTCAGCAGATAACTGATGAATTTCCTCCCAATCCTTATCCGTAAGCTTATATTCTTTGATTTTATCTTTTCCACCAAAAATAAATTCGAGCAATAATGTTCGAAACTCTTCTACTGATATTTTTTCATGTAAAAATTCTGAAATGTTTGCTACCCGACTGCGAATCGATTTAATCCCTTTCGATTCAATTTTATCTTTTTTCACCTTTAATGCTGAAACGACACTATCAATTTCCGAATCGAATAATAGTGTTCCATGGCTAAACATTCTTCCTTTGGTTGAAAACTGAGCATTTCCAGATATTTTTCTACCTTCTGCTACAATATCATTACGACCTTTTAATTCTGCATGAACACCGAGCTTTTCCAACGCTTCAATGACAGGCTTAGTAAATTTCAAGAAATTATGAAAGCTTTCTCCGTCATCCTTTGTAATAAAGCTGAAGTTTAAATTCCCTAGATCATGGTATACGGCTCCCCCACCTGATAATCTCCGAACGACATGAATACCATTTTCTTCAATATATTCCGTATTAATTTCTTCAATTGTATTTTGATTTTTCCCGATGATAATAGATGGTTCATTTATGTAAAATAATAAATACGTTTCATTAATATCTAAGTTTTTCAAAGCATACTCTTCAATGGCTAAATTAATTCTTGGATCCGTTATTCCTTTATTATCGATAAATAACATTTTATTCTCTCCTTGTAAGTAGCCTTACTTTCACATTTCTCATAAAAGATGCGTCCTTTGGAAGCCTGCTAGTGAAATGGGTCCATGAAAAATTTCGGCAGCTTCTTCTCTAAGCTGTTCTAAATTTCCCCAATGTGGTAAATGTGTAAGCATGAGATTTTTCACTTTTGCTTTCTTAGCTAATGTTGCCGCATCATAGCTTGTCATATGTCCAGCATTAATACCGTTTTGATCCCCATAAAAATTACATTCACATAAGAGTAAATCGGCTTCTGTGCTAAATGGAATCAACTCTTCCTTAAATGCTGTATCAGCAGTATAAACGAGAGATTTCTCATCTGCTTCTATTCGCATAGCAAAACATGGAACAGGATGGTCCGTCCGTAAAAATTGTACCTTAAAAGGGCCAATAGTTAAAGTCTCTTGAGGCTGATAGGCTATTCCTTTTGTAATATTTTTATAAGTTAGCTTTGAAAACTCATGTTCATCTTCTGTATGTCCATAGATGGAGAGGCACTCCATTTCCTTCCCTAGAAAACCGAGAATAAGGCGAGCATGTTGGAGTACGCCAATATCTGCAATATGGTCTGGGTGATAATGTGAGAGGATAACTGCATCAATTTGCTCTGGCTGTATATTTTTTTGCATTTTTGCTAGAACCCCACTACCAAAATCTATGAACAAATTAAACCCATCGTGCTCTAGTAAATAGCCTGAGCTTGCTTCGTCAGCCTTCGGATAACCGCCCCAACAACCAATAACTGTTAATTCCATCTTTTTATCCCCCTATTTCAGCATGTATTTCCTTCTATTAATATAACCTAATGTACCCATTTTTTCATTTGTTGTATTTTGTTCTAAAACAGATGTTGACAATGATATTGTGTTACAATACAATAAAAACAAATAATAAATTATAACTTTAAGGAGGCTTCACAATGATTCAAAACATTTTAGATTTCTTTAGAAATTTACCAGCGAAGCAATGTGTAGAGTGTGGGAAGCCAATTGATGAACAGCATGAATGTTACGGGAATAAGTGTGATCACTGTTTAGGTGTGAAGGATATATAAAAATAGATTCATAATATATTGAAAAACCAGCCAATGGGCTGGTTTTTGTTTTTTTCTATATTCTTTTATTCTGCTGCCGCTGCAGAGAAACGTTTTTTAAACATCGCTGTGAAATATACGGTAGTACCTGCAATAAAGAACAGGATAAATGCACCTAATATTCCTGCGTTTTGCCACATGAAACTAAAATCTCCACTTGAAATGACTGCTTTAAATCCGGATACTGTGTACGTCATCGGCAAGAGTGCATTTATTGGCTGTAATACATTCGGAATAAGCTCAAGCGGGAATGTTCCTGCACTTGTTGTTAATTGTAGAATCAAAATGATAATCGCAATAAAGCGACCCGGGTCTGCAAAAAGCGTAACAAGAAATTGAACAAGTGTTATAAATGTTAAGCTTGTAATAATCGCAAACAAAATGAATAATGGAACACTTTGGACTTCAATATTCAACCCGAATAACAACACGGATACTGCTAGTAATGCCTGAATGATACCAACCCCGAATAAAATTAAAAATTTACTCGTAAACCAACTAAATGCACTGGTTGGCACTCCGGCAGGTTCCCGTAATGGGAAGACTATTGATAGCAATAATGCACCAACGAATAAACCAAGTGATAAGAAGTATGGCGCGAAACCTGTACCATAGTTTGGAACTTTGTTTATTTTTTCATTATTAATTTCCACTGGACTTGCCATCATATTATACGTTTTATCATCGGCATGAACGGATGATGCTTTATCTGCACCTTCGGAAAGCTTACTAGCCAATTCCTCCGTGCCTTCATATAAACTTCCAGTTCCTTCAGCTATTTTACCTGCACCGTCTTTAAGCTGTGATGAACCTTCTTGTATCGCATTTGAACCAGCTTCTAATTGACTAATCCCTCCGGCTAATGTGCTTGCTCCATTAGCAAGCTTATCTGCTCCAGCTTTTGCTTCCGTCATTTTTTCACCAAGGGTGTGCATCCCTATTTGGAACTCTGTATGTCCTTTCGCAAGCTCAGTCGCACCTGCATCTAATTTAACACTTCCATCAGTCAGCTGTTGGATACCTTGCTGTAGCTGCTTCTGTCCTGCAGCTAATACTCCAAGTTGATTGGATAGTTCTTCTCCACCTGTAGCAAGCTGTCCAGCTGAGCTTGCTAGCTGAGTTGTACCACTTTTAAGCTGTGCAAGGACTGCTTCTAATTCAAGTTTTTGTTGTGAGTTTTCTGGTAACTGTCCAATCATAACTTCTAGCTTTTGTTGTAGAGCAGTGAAACCTCCAGATAGTTTTTCTGCTTCTGATTTCCATTTCTGTAAAGAAGTAGATAATGTACTTGCTCCAGCTTGAATTTTCTCTGTACCTGAAACAATGGTAGGAACTTTTTCATTAACCGCTTGTAACCCTGATTTTGCCTGAGCTATTCCTGCAGTTATTTTCTCCTGTCCAGCCTTTAGTTGCCCCGATGCAGTCTCAAGCTGAGCTTGACCTTCCTTTAGCTGGCCAAGACCTTCTGCAAGCCCTACTGATCCAGTAGCAATTTCTTTTGAACCGTTATTAACTTTCCCTACCCCTTCATTAAATTCAATTGATTTTCCTGCTAAAAGAGATAGTTTTTCATATAATGTTTCGGAGCCGGTTTTCAATTCTGTCACACCATCATTTATTTTTACAGCTCCATCGCCAGCCTGCTCCATTCCATCTGCAAGCTCAGTAACACTTTCAAACATGGTTTCTGCATATGTTTCGGTTATCTTTTCTGAGAGAGATGCCTTTATTTTTTCGATCGCCGTCTCTCCTATTTGTGCCGAAAGAAAATTATATCCTTCATTTGGGACATATTTTAGTTCAAGCTTTTTAGGATTTTCATCAAGTAGCGTTGTTGCATCATCGGAAAAATCTGCAGGAATTTCAATGAGTATATAATAATCTTGCTTTTCTAAGCCGTCATATCCCTTTTCTTTACTTACAAACTGAAAATTAAAATCTTTACTTTCCTTTAAGTTTGTAACAAGTTCATTTCCTAGCTGTAGTTCTTTTCCTTCGAAACTGGCTCCCTTATCCTCATTAACAATGGCGACCGGCAAATCAGCTAAATGATCATAAGGATCCCAAAATGCCCATAAAAACATTCCACTATACAAAACTGGTATAAACAATACCGCAATAATAGGAATCAGTAGCTTTTTGTTTTTTAATACTGCTAATAATTCCAGTTTAAATAAATTTTTCTTCAAAGCTCTTTCCTCCTAGATGACTGACTGTTTTGTTCATTTGGTCATAACGCTGCAAAAAAATGGACTATCTTCTAGATAATCCCGTGAAAACATACTGTTCAAAAAGCTCCGCTATCTCTTCCTTATCTAATGGCTCATGTTTTTTCTCCCAATCAAAGATTAAAGCTACATATAGTTTTAACATAACAAAAGCCGTTAGTTCCGGATCACAAGGCTGAATTTCACCGTTTTCAATGGCAGCAGTAATCTTTTCCTTTAAGTAGCTAAGAATAGCATCTTCTAATTTTGTCATGACATCCATGACAGCTTGCGTGCCCATCTCTTTTTCCTCTTGGACTAGCTTAATCATTAGTTGATGTTTTTTGCGAAATTCTAAAATCTTATACAATCTGCGATGTACCTTTTCATGAAAGGATAAATCGGGAGTAGCTGCTTCTTCTGCCGCTTGTCTCATCTCAAAAATTAATGAGCTAATAATCTCGTCAAAAAGCTCTTCCTTGTTTTTGAAAAAAGTGTAAATCGTTCCTTTTCCTACGTTGGCTATCTTTGCTACCTGGTCCATTGTTGTAGCCTTATAGCCAAATAGTGAAAAGGATTTTGTAGCCGCTTCTATAATTTGTTGTTTACGGTCAATCGCCATTTTCTCACCTCTAATTAGAAAAGCTCTAACCCGAAATGACCAAATGAACATTTCAGTCATTTTGTATATTTGATAATTTATCATAAAAAAATGCTCTTTGCAAGGAAAAAAGCTGTCATGTAAATGACAGCCTTTATAATAAGTTTTTGTCGTATAGCACTTTTTTATTTATTTGGTTAAATTTAAAAAGCTAAGTACTTTTTGAACTACTTCTTCCCCTTGATCAATACAATCAGGAAGACCTAATCCTTCGTATGAGCTACCAGCAATAAATACACCAGGTAATTCAGCTTGTATGCCAGTTGTAACCTTTTTAATCCGCTCTTTATGACCAACTGTATATTGTGGCATCGAGTCTTTCCATCTAGAGATGACTACAAACTCAGGATCCATCGTAATATTCATCGTTTTATTTAGATCATCAAGAACAATTTTTGTAATTTCATCATCCGATAAATCTACTACAGCCTCCTCACCAGGTCTGCCTACATAACAGCGTAATAAAACCTTTCCCTTTGGTGTGGAGTGTGGCCATTTTTTATGGGTCCATGTGCAAGCAGTAATCGTATGATCACTATTTCTTGAAACAACAAAACCTGTGCCTTCTATATCTTTTTCAATGGCTTCCTCAGAAAAAGCTAAAGCCACATTTGCTACAGATGTTGAGGACATGTCCTTAAAAGAATCGAACAAACGATATTGTGAAAAAATAGATTGTGTTACATGATGGGGAACAGACATGATTACGCTATCCGCATAAATAATCTCGCCACCATTTAACTTTACCTCATATCCACTATCCATTTTTTCAATCGCTTCTACACGGTAACCCTTCATAACACTTTTCGGTTCTAAATTCTTCTCAATCGTATCAACAAAGGATTGTAAACCATTTTTAAAAGTTAGGAAGATCCCTTTAGATTCCTTCTTTTCTCCTGATTTCTTAGGCGCTTTAGGAGTTGATTTTTTCATTCCGATGACCAAACTACGATACTTCTGTTCGACCTGATAGAATTGAGGAAATGTTGACATTAGGCTTAACTTATCGATATCCCCTGCATAGATCCCTGATAGAAGCGGCTCAATTAAATTTTCAACGACCTCATCACCTAATCGTCTACGGAAAAACATGCCTAGTGCTTGATCCTCCGCAGGATTAGAGCGAGGAAGGATAAAGTCAGCAGCCGCGCGAAGCTTACCTATTGGCGAAAATAAACCTGTCGTAATAAATGGTGCAATTTCTGTTGGTATTCCCATAATTGAGCCACCCGGCATTGGATAAAGGCGACCTTTTACTAAAACATAAGATTTACCAGCCGTATTGTTAACAAGATCATTCTCCATGCCAACCTCTTTGGCAAGGCGAGCAGCACTTTGCTTACGGGCAAGAAATGAATCTGGCCCTCGCTCAATCACGAACCCATCCTTTTCAACCGTTTGGATTTTTCCACCTAAATGATGTGTAGCCTCAATGAGCTTTACCTCAAGAGGCAAACCTTTTTCCTTGGCTTCCTTTTGTAAATAATAGGTAGCTGTTAATCCCGTAATTCCCCCTCCGATGATAACAACTTTTTGCTTTCTTTCAGACATCGTCATCGCCTTCTTTACATAAAGTTTTACTCTTTGTCGGAGAGTTTCTTAAGAATAACTGTGGCCATTGCATCAATAAATTGAGAATTCGAATTTGGCATTTCTGGACGATAATAGCTCGCTCCTATTTTATCAGTGACCACTTTACATTCATAATCATTGTCATAAAGTACTTCGAGATGATCAGAAACAAATCCAACTGGTGTATAAACAAATGCTTTATAGCCTTCTTTTTCATATAATTCACTGGTTAAATCCTGAACATCAGGGCCAAGCCATGGCTCAGGTGTGTTTCCAGCACTTTGCCAACCAACAGCGTAGTTCTTAACACCTGCTTGGCTTGCAATTAAATCTGCTGTTTCTTGAATTTGTGCTGGGTAAGGGTCACCAAATTGTAAAATCTTTTCTGGTAAACTATGAGCAGATACTATTAAAACAGCATTATCTCGTTCATCCTGTGACATTTTTTCAAATGTGCCCTTTACCCGATCAACCCAATATTGAATAAATTTCGGCTCAGCGTACCAGCTTTCCAGGGAATGAATAATCGGTCCACCTAGCTTCTCAGCCTCTTCCTTTGCTCTTCCGTTGTATGATTTGACACTAAATGTAGAGAAATGTGGGGCAAGAACGATACTAACTGCCTCCTCAATTCCATCCTCATGCATTTGCTTAACCGCATCTTCAACAAAAGGCTCGATATGTTTTAATCCCAGATACATCTTAAATTCAATTTCATCCTGGGTTTTATTTAAAAATTCTTCAAGAGCTTTCGCTTGGTTCATTGTAATTTTTGCTAAAGGAGAAATGCCACCAATCGCTTCATATCTATTTTTTAAATCATCTAACATTTCAGGGGACGGCTTTCTTCCTCTGCGAATATGTGTGTAATACCGCTCGATATCTTCTTCTTTATAAGGAGTTCCATAAGCCATAACAAGTAAACCCATTTTCTTTTTAATCAAATTATCCACCTCTATAGATATGTCTTGCGTAAATTGATAATTTAATGGTAAAAAGCGGAAACGCCTTCAATTGAAGCAGAAGGCGGTTCTTTTGTTTATTTTAATTTGTTTGCAGAGTATTCATGGACAAATGCCGTTAATTTTCTTAAAGTATCTGGATTTACTGCTGGGAAAACTCCATGCCCAAGGTTGAAGATATATCCAGGTCTTTCCATCCCCTGGTCTAAGATAGCTTTCGCCTTTTCCTCGATAACTTCCCATGGTGCCAAAAGAAGAGCTGGATCAAGGTTTCCTTGAACTGCTTTTGATACACCTTTTTCTCTTGCTTCTCTTATTGGTAGTCTCCAATCTAACCCAACAACGTCTAATGGTAGATCATTCCACTCTAATGCAAGATGGCTTGCTCCTACACCGAACATTATAAGCGGAACATTTTCTTCTTTTAGTGCAGAGAAAATTCTATTCATTGTCGGTTTAATAAATACACGGTAGTCCTCAACATTTAAGGCACCAACCCAAGAATCGAAAATCTGGATTGCTTTTGCACCAGCTTTAATTTGTGCTTTTACATATGTAATCGTCATTTCACTTAGCTTGTCCATTAAGGCAAACCAGCTTTGTGGTTCAGCATACATAAATGCTTTTGTTTTATTATAGTTTTTCGAAGGGCCACCTTCGATCAGGTAGCTTGCTAGCGTAAATGGTGCACCTGCAAAACCAATTAAAGGAACTGTCAATTGTTCTTGAGTCAAGATTTTAATCGTTTCAAGAACATATGGTACATCCTCTTCTGGATTAATTTCCCCTAGCTTTTCAACATCCGCTACAGACTTGATTGGATTAGAAATAACAGGACCAACACCAGATTTAATTTCTACATCTACCCCCAGTGCTGGAAGCGGTGACATAATATCTTTATATAAAATAGCAGCATCATTATTATATTGATCAACCGGTAGCTTAGTTACATATGCACATAGCTCTGGCTGATGAGTAATTTCAAACAAAGTATATTTTTCTTTAATTGCTCGATATTCAGGTTGCGAACGACCAGCTTGGCGCATATACCATACTGGTACATGATCCGTTTTCTCCCCTTTTGCAGCTTTTAAAAATGAATCATTAAATATTGTAGTCATTAATGATGAGCCACCTTTCAAGATTGTCTTCTTTAACTTTTAAATATAACTAATAATAAATATAAAACCTAGTGGTATAATCTCCCTTTATAACTCTATCCTTTTCATACATATTTGTATAGTTATCATCACTAAATGTCAAAAATTTGACGAATATTCAAAGAAAAGCGAAGATGGTTCGCTCAGATGGTAGACATATTGAACCGCATCTGAATGGTAACAATAATTTAATATATAGTATAGTAATGACAAACAAACCGAAAGAGGGATTCTCGTGAAAATATATATAACTAGCGGTACGTATGATTTTTTAATTAGAATTAAAAAAAAGCATCCCAATGAAGACATACTCTTAATGCAAAACAATGAAAACACAGTCTTAGTCCATGAAACGGTACGAAAAACAGTATTTAGCATGCCACGCTCTTTTGAAGTAATCGAATCATTTGGCTCGCTTACACAAGATGCAAAATACGCTGTTGTGAATAACTTTCCATTAACTGAAGAAGAAAGACCACTCTATGAATACCGTTTTAAAAACAGTCATACTCTTTTACAAAATCAGCCTGGATTTATAGCTTTACGAATCCTTCGCCCATTAAAAGCTAATATGTATGTGATTTTATCGTTATGGCAAAATGAAAAAGCATATAAAGATTGGCAAGCATCGCCTTCCTATCTGACTTTCTTTAATGATACAAAAACAGCTTCAAAGTCATTACAATTATTTTCTGGAGGTGCCTATACAAAATGTTATTTCATTAATAAGGAAGAAGAATAGATGATGCATTTATATGGTACTTCCTTTTATTTTTCTCCTCACAACTTACCGCTTTTTTCATATTCTGTATTACATTATTTGGATAGTTATTAGCCCAAAATGGAGTATGTAACGGAGGAGAAGGAGGAAGATTAAGATGGGCATTGAATTGACCTTAATACACTGGATTTATGTGGTTTTCATTCTACTCATAATTGGTTTTATGGTCATGAAAAGAGATACAACCTTTGTCTGTATTATGGGGATTTTTTTAATCGCGATAACAGCGACAGGATCACTTACTTCTTCAATAAGTGGTGTATTTAATAGCTTTATTTTTGCCATTTCAGAGCTGCTCTCTACGATACTCATCATTTCCATTATTGTCGCCATGAGTAAAATTTTAACGATTACAGGAATAAATGATGTAATGATTTCTCCGTTTGCTAAATTTATCAAAACACCTGCGCTCGCCTACTGGACGATTGGGATTTTAATGATGATCATCTCATGGTTTTTCTGGCCATCACCTGCTGTTGCCTTAATGGGTGCGGTTCTACTGCCAGTAGCGATTCGTGTAGGACTTCCTGCTTTAGGGGTGGCGATGGCCATGAATTTATTTGGCCACGGCATTGCTCTCTCAGGCGACTTCGTTATTCAGGCTGCCCCGAAAATAACTGCTGATGCAGCTGGTTTACCAGTAGGAGACGTTGTTGCTGCAAGCATTCCACTCGTAATTGTCATGGGGGTCGTTACGACGATTACGGCATTTTATCTCCTGAAACGGGATATGAAGCTTGGCAAGCTAACCGCAAACACAGGACTTACTCCACATACAGAAGGACAACCAAGCACATCACACGAGAAAAAAGGATTACTTTCCCTCACTCAAAAACGCTTCTTTGCCCTATTAATTCCTCTCTTGTATGCTGCTAATGTTGCAGCAATGTTCTTACTTGATTTACAAGGTGGAGACGCGACTGCTCTAGTTGGTGGAACTTCAATTTTTATTCTCCTCATCATTGCCTTAATGGCACATAAAAATAAAGGACTTGAAAAAACAACAAGTTATTTCATTGATGGCTTCCAGTTTGGATTTAAGGTATTTGGACCAGTAATCCCAATCGCAGCGTTTTTTTACCTAGGAGATTCAGGATTCTCAACCATTATCGGCGACTTTCTACCAGATACCTCTCACGGAATCGTTAATGATCTCGGTGTTGCGTTAGCAGGTGTAGTCCCTTTAACAAAAGAAATTAGTGTAGTCACATTAACAATCGTTGGGGCAATAACAGGATTAGATGGTTCAGGGTTCTCTGGCATATCTCTCGCTGGATCCATCGGGAATCTTTTCGCGACAGCGATCGGAGCAGGTGCAGCAA
>JAEWIG010000220.1 GCA_023387295.1 Bacillota bacterium
GGACATAATTATTGGTTATGGGGTATTTTGGGGTTAATTCAGGCCCCGATGCCAACTCTTATCTATCTTATTTTTGTAAGAAAGCTTTGGCCTAAAAGGAAGAGTAAATCTGAATTGAAGGAATGAAGAGGGCATGGGGAAAGCAAAGCAGCTGCTATTATTGTTCACAACTGTAGGACAATTAATCGGATTAGGCTTGTTGTTTGTTCAGATTAAACTAGCGATTATTGTATATGCCATTTCCGTTATTCTACCGTTGGTAATTCTTGTTATATTAATTATAGAAAGAAAAAAGGAAAAGGAGGAGGACGATCGGAATGATTATCGTAACTACTGATTTTGTACCTGGTAAAGAAATTAAGGATTTAAAGGGTTTTGTTAGAGGGGGTAGCATTCAGTCGAAGCATATTGGTAAGGATATAATGGCTGGCTTAAGGACCATTGTAGGTGGAGAAATTAGTGAGTACACCGAAATGATGGAAGAAGCTAGGCAGAAGGCCATCGGGAGAATGGTTGAGGATGCGAAAGAAAAAGGTGCTAATGCCATTATTGGAATGCGTCTTCAAACGTCTGCCGTGATGCAAAATGCTTCAGAAGTCATTGCATATGGAACTGGGGTAATTATTGAGTAAAAGAAAAAGGTGAGAAACTTCTCATTGATTTGTGGTTTTGTCGGTTTTTTGTCACAATTTTTC
Organism: Bacillota bacterium; assembly: GCA_023387295.1. Classification (GTDB taxonomy): domain Bacteria; phylum Bacillota; class Bacilli; order Bacillales; family Cytobacillaceae; genus Cytobacillus. The sequence goes on from JAEWIG010000220.1 coordinate 696, forward strand.
ATTAAATCCTCTTAACCCACTACCTATTAATATGTTACTTTTTAAGTAATCATTGGAAATTGTAACATTAGGAGGGGTAAGGGATGGAAGAATTATCGATTACTTTAGCAATTGCAAGCGTACTAGTACTTACATTTTATGTAGGGTATACAATTGCAAAATCTTAAACTGCTATGCGTTTGCATAGTAGTTTTTTTTGTTTACTATGTCCACTCCACACGGACAAAATGCTAAAACTGTCCACGAGCGGTGCCTGGCACCGTATAAAAAGGGGCGAATAATCGCCCCTTTCAGCCATTTTATGAAATTGTTTGCTTAACTGATTATGATTGTGTGCCACCAAATTGCTGTTGAGCCATTTTAACTAGGCGCTTCGTAATTTCTCCACCAACTGATCCGTTAGCACGTGAAGTTGTATCCGGGCCTAAATTTACACCAAACTCACTAGCGATTTCAGCCTTCATTTGATTAAGAGCTTGTGCTACACCAGGGACTAGTAATTGATTTGAGGAACTGCTTCTGCTTGCGTTGTTCATTATTTATTCATCTCCTCATTTGTTTTTTTTAATATGGTTGGGTTAGCCGGAATTGCACCGGCACAAGAAGAAGCTTGCTACCACTTGATGGTTTAACCCAGTACTTTTATTAGAAGTTGAACTTGTTGATTTGTTACTAACTATTATGTTTATTTTTTTTCTCTTTATCCTTTAAATTGTAGTGGCAATTGTTTCCGTATTTTTTTAAAATGCAATCGGAGAAACTATTGAATAACTAAATTCAAAGCGAATAGAGAGGTTCGATGATGGCTATTTGTCCCATTTGTAACGGCTTTGAAAAAATAAAAGAAAAATGCTCTTCATGTGGAAAAAATGTTGAGGATATGGGAAGAGTGATGGATTTCTATGATGATTACAGCGCCTATATGCCAATTGACCAAATGAAAATGGAGGATGGTTATCCAACTGATTTTACTAAACAGAAGTGTCCTCATATATTAAAATGTACGGCTTGCGGTCAGACTGTAGTGAGATTTATTCAAGAATAAATAGGAAAGGGGCTATCTTTCCAAGAGATTTATTTAGGCAGTTTAATTTTTTTATAAAAGGGAAGAAGAAGAATGTACGGAAATACAAGGAGGGAATGTTCGTGAAACGTAGAAACATAGCGATGACAACATTAGCATTAGGAGCTGCCTATTTATTAAGAAATGAAAAGTCACGACAAAAATTAATGAGTCAGTTTCAAGCATTAGCTGGTCCATCTAAAAGAGGCTGGTAACAATGTAGGTGGATTTTTGTATTAAATGAATATTTATCCCTATACTCTATAGATAAGCCTGATTTCTTACGAATATGAAATCAGGCTTTCTTTATATACGTTAACATTTTCACTATCTTGCGTTTACTTGTATAATGAATACAGGGAATAACATGACTTTGTATAAAATGAAATATATATAAGAAATAGACGAATAAGCTCGGATGGAAGGTAGATGTTTAATTACATGCAAATTGGACTAACAATATTATTAATGGTGATCATTGGAGCTATTATAGGGGGCTTCACAAATTTTCTAGCCATAAAAATGCTGTTCCGGCCCTATAAAACCTATTATATTGGAAAATGGAGAGTTCCTTTTACACCTGGTTTAATCCCGAAACGACGTGATGAGCTTGCTAAACAAATGGGTAAGCTTGTTGTAAATCACTTATTAACTCCAGAAAGTATAAAGCAGAAATTTCTAAACGAAACGTTTCAAAAAGAAATGACAACGGTTGTGGAAAAGGAATTAAATAATTTTTTGGACACGGAAATGACACCCGCTGATTTATTAGAAAAAATCGGTGTTTCTGATGGAAAAACAAAATTGGAAGCCCGAGTAAATCAGGCAATCGAAGAAAAGTATGGGACTATTATGGAGCAATACCGTAGTATGCCTTTAAACTCAATACTATCTGAAAAGCTAAAACAGAAAGCGGAAGCAAAAATACCTGAAATAACATCGTTTATTTTGCAAAAGGGTATTGATTATTTTTCAAGTATGGAAGGGAAATGGCAAATCCAACGCATGGCAGATGATTTCCTAAAGGAAAGAAGCGGGATGCTAGGGAATATGCTGCAGATGTTTATTGGAAATTCGAAGATCGGTGATAAAATCCAGCCCGAATTGATTAAGTTTTTACGAAATGAAGCAACGGCAGATATCCTTAATACACTACTGAAAAAAGAATGGGATAAGGTTTTAGAATGGGAAGTAAGAAAGTTTGAAGAACAGTTTAATCAGGAAGATATTATAAAGATGCTTAAAGAACTAGCCAGAAAAGTTTTAAACTTAGATGGAATGTTTAAGACGCCAATAGGTGAACTTACTGC
>JAEWIG010000246.1 GCA_023387295.1 Bacillota bacterium
TCATATGGCCGGCCTCTGCCAGGGCATCAAGTGTAATCTCTTCACGAAAATGCTGCTTAATATAATTTGTAATAAAGGCCATATCTTTATTAATTTTTTGTGATTGAGTTTTCTCTAAAGTAAAGTCTGTTTTTCTCAGTATCTTTAATAGAATGATTTCTAAAAGATTTTGGATGATGATTTCGTACCCTTCCTGCGCATGTTGTACCTCTTCTAGTAGGCGCTGAAGGTAAAATAAATAAAGAGTCTCCTGCTTTTTATAATTATAGAATGTGACGGGTGAGCCTGTGTGTCCAGGAGGAGAGAACGCAAGACCTTGAATGCCGAGAGCGATGTATTCAAGTGGGTGTTCTGCGGTTGATTTCTCTGTATGCTCGACATGTGGATTCACGATAATTAGATCATGCTCTTCCACATGAAACTCTTTATTGGAAACAATGAATGTTCCTCGCCCTTTAATAATGAATAGTAGCTCTGTGAAATGATGTGAATGATTGGTACTATGCCAATCTTTATCGTACTTCGACTTTGTAATATAAAGAAGCTTTACAGGGAGATTCTTGAGCCGAGTTTTGGGAACTACATACAATTCATTAGACAAAAAAGCTTCCTCCTTCACAAATAGAATTGGTTATTATTTCAAAAGGTGGTATTTATTTAATAGTATAGCTTTTTTGGTAAACGTTTTCAATAAAAAGCAATAAACCTAAAAAACACAACAAGATGTATATTGTGAGTAGTCATTTATGCCCGTATACTCTACCTATAGAGTGAAAATTTAAAAATATAAGGGGGAGTAATACGATGAAAGGAAAATGGATTCTGGCTTGTTTAGTATTGATACTATCATTTGGTTTAGCAGCTTGTAATAATAGCTCTACAGTAGATTCGGGCGGAGAAAAGGGAACGAGTGATAAGCCTGCTGATGAAAAGCAGACTCTTCATGTAGCAGCCTTGGAATCTGCATATGGTCAGGACATTTGGAAGAATATTGTTGCAGCATATGAAAAGGCAAACCCAAATGTAAAGGTAGAATTAACGGTTGACAAAAACTTAGAAGAAGTGATTAGTCCAAACATGAAAGCTGGAAATTATCCAGATACCGTATTACTTGGAGTCGGCAGAAAGCTTGCTCTTCCAGAAACATTAATTAAAGACCAGGCATTAGAAGATATTACGGGTATCCTTGATATGAACGTCTACGGTGAAGATGTTAAGGTGAAGGATAAGCTTATTCCTGGATTCACAGATACACTTGTAACAAATCCATACAATGATGGCAAAACATATTTAGCTCCAATGTTCTATAGTCCAACAGGCTTATTCTATAATGCAGGCTTGTTGAAGGAAAAGGGATGGGAAGTACCTACAACTTGGGATGAAATGTGGGAGCTAGGTGATAAAGCGAAAGCAGAAGGAATTGCTTTATTCACATATCCGACAACAGGTTATTTCGATGCTTTCTTCTTCTCGCTATTGTTCGAAGTAGGTGGACCAGATTTCTACAACCGCGCGATGACATTTGAAGATGGCATTTGGGAAACACCTGAAGCAACAAAGGCTTTTGAAATCGTTGGCAAACTAGCAACTTACACAGAGCCAACAACAGTTGCAAACGGAAATGACAAGGACTACACGAAAAACCAACAATTTATCCTAGATAACAAAGCAATCTTCATGCCAAACGGAACTTGGGTAGTCGGTGAAATGGGCGAAGCTCCTCGTGCAGATGGTTTTGAATGGGGAATGACAGCACTTCCTGCGATTGAAAAAGGCGGAGACCGCTACGCATTTACGTTCTTTGAACAAATGTGGATTCCAGCAGCTGCACAAAATAAGGACGCAGCGAAGGATTTCTTAACGTATATGTACTCTGATGAAGCAGCAGCTATCTTTGCTGAGGCTGGAGCAATCCAACCAATCGACGGAATTTCTAGCAAACTATCAGGAGATAATAAATTATTCTATAGCATCTATGACCAAGGAGCAAAAGCTGGTATGGGTGGCTTCGCTGCAACAGATGCAGTTGAAGGTGTAAGCATGGGTGACACATTATTTGGTACTGTTGACAGTATCGTATCTGGTGACAAAACACTAGAAGAATGGCAACAAGCTGTTGAAAAAGTAAGTGACCAATTGCGCGCTGCTCTTAAATAAGAAGATAGAAATAACGGTGAGAAGCAATCCTCACCGTTATTTTTGCAAATTGCTCATTTGTTATCAGAGGTGATTACATGACAAAGTCGAAAGAAAGAACCATATTCATCATTATATGCACATTGCCAGCTACATTGCTGTTAACGCTGTTTATTCTTGTGCCGACTGTAGAAGTTTTCAGGATGTCTCTTTATAAATGGGGAGGATTCTCTAATAACCAAGTCTTTGTTGGGCTAGAAAACTTTCAAAAGCTATGGAATGACATGAACTTTTTCCGTTCCTTCCAAAATAGTATTCTCCTTATTGTCATTGTCACCCTCGTAACGATGGTGATAGCAGTTCTTTTTGCTTCGATTTTAACAAGGGAAAAAATAAAAGGTCAATCATTTTTCCGAGTGATTTTCTATATCCCCAATATTTTATCAATCGTAGTTATTGCAGGGATTTTTTCTGCTGTCTATGACCCAACAACGGGATTATTAAATAGCATTCTCGGTTTATTCAATCTAGATAGCTTGCAGAAATTATGGCTAGGTGATCAGAAGCTTGCGATTTATAGCATTGGCGGTGCCCTTGTTTGGCAGGCGATTGGTTATTATATGGTCATGTATATGGCCAGTATGGCGAGTATTCCCGAAAGCTTCTATGAAGCCTCTTCGATCGAGGGAGCTGGACGGATTAGACAATTCTTCAGCATTACACTTCCATTAATCTGGAATAACATTCGTACAACCTTAACCTTCTTTATTATTAGTACGATTAATTTAAGCTTTCTTCTCGTGCAGGCGATGACAAGCGGTGGACCTGATGGATCGACAGAGGTTTTCCTCAGCTATATGTATAAGCAAGCCTACACGAATTCCTCCTACGGTTATGGAATGGCGATAGGGGTTGTGATTTTCTTATTCTCGTTTGCACTTTCAGCCATCATTAGCCGAATTACAAAACGTGATGTACTCGAGTACTAAGGAGGGATTTAGATGAAGAAAAAATACACCGAAATGAGTGCAGAGAAACTCTATCGTTTGTTTATTTATGTGGCCCTCATTTCCTTAGCGATTTCGATTATTATCCCTGTCGGATGGGTGTTCATTGCATCGATTAAACAAAATGTCGAATTCTACGGCAGCCCATGGACTCTTCCGCAAGGATTCTATTTCCAAAACTTTATTGATGCTTTTCAAAAAGCAAACATGGGTCAATATCTTCTTAATTCAATTATGGTGACGGGGTTAGCGCTCGCACTTCTATTAGTTTTCGCCATACCAGCAGCTTATGTACTTGCAAGATACACTTTCCCTGGTAGTAAGCTGATGAATACGCTATTTAAAGCTGGTTTATTTATCAATGTGAACTATATTGTCGTGCCAATTTTCCTCATGCTTTTAAAAGGAGACACATGGATTCGCGGTGTGTTCGGAGATGGCTTTCTTCTGAATAACTTATTTGTTCTTGCTGTTGTATACACAGCAATGGCTCTGCCTTTCACAGTGTATTTATTATCAAGCTATTTTCAAACCCTGCCGAAAACATATGAGGAAGCGGCATTTATCGATGGAGCAGGTTATTTTAAAACAATGATTACAGTCATGATTCCGATCGCACGACCGAGCATTATTACCGTTATCTTGTTTAACTTTCTCTCTTTTTGGAATGAATACATCATCGCACTTACGTTAATCCCAGGTGCGAATAAAACATTGCCTGTCGGACTGATGAATTTAATGGCAGCTCAGAAATCAGCGGCAAACTACGGGCAAATGTATGCAGGGATGGTTATTGTCATGCTGCCAACATTAATTTTGTACATTTTAGTCCAACGAAAACTAACACAAGGGATGAACCTTGGCGGATTGAAAGGATAGGGGATCTTCATGAACAAAACAAGAGGGCGTGTTACCCTGCCAAGTGAAGGCAACTTTTTGAAGGAAACGAAGGAATTAATGGAGCGCTGGGGAGCGGATGCGATTCGCGATAGCGACGGTACAAAGCTAGATGATGAGATCAAGCAATTAGATGCCAAGATTTATACAACCTATTTCGTTGCTCGGGCACATAATGAATTTGCTGAGCAGCATATGGAAGAATGTCAGCAGCTTTACTTAATGAGCTTATTTCATACAGCAGAATCGAAAACCCTTGAAATTGATTTTATGAATGGCTATTTTGAGGAACAGCTTAAGCCGGATTATCTGCACGATCCGAAGAAATATTGGGAAGTTATGGACCGGACAACAGGGAAAATTGTTGACCCAAGCGGTTGGGAAGTCAATCAGGATTCTAATTGTGTTGTCATCACAAATGCCATCCCTTGGCATGAATATACGGTGTCGTTCCTCGTATTTGCGATTTGGGATCCGACGCAAATGTACAATCACATTACAAATGATTGGGGCGATAAGCCACATGATATTCCGTTTGATGTGAGGATGCCGCATTCTAATGCCTTCATGTCATCCTATTTGAAGCAGTGGCTTGATGAAAATCCCGCTACAGACGTCGTGAGATTTACAACGTTTTTCTACCATTTCACATTAGTATTTAACAATCTTGGGAAAGAAAAATTCGTTGACTGGTTTGGGTATGGGGCAAGTGTTTCCGTTGCGGCCCTCGATGCTTTTGAAGAGGAAAAAGGATATCGTTTAAGACCAGAAGACATCGTGGATCAAGGCTACTACAATACGGCCTTCCGCATTCCGACACAGGCCTATTCGGATTATATGGATTTTATCCAAAGATTTGTGGCGAAGGAAGCGAAGAAATTAGTTGACCTTGTTCATGATAGTGGCAAAGAAGCGATGATGTTCCTTGGCGATAACTGGATAGGGATTGAACCATATGGTAATTATTTTGAAACAGTAGGTATGGATGCAGTCGTAGGTAGTGTTGGTGGTGGAGCGACGTTAAGAATGATTGCGGATATTCCGCATGTGCGTTATACGGAAGGTCGATTCCTACCTTATTTCTTTCCTGATACATTCTATGAAGGGAATAACCCTGTGATTGAAGCGAATGAAAATTGGCTGACAGCCCGGAGAGCAATTATGCGAAATCCAGTTGACCGGATCGGCTACGGCGGTTATATGAGTCTAGCTTATCAATTCCCTGAGTTTGTTAGCTACATAGAAAAAGTAACCGATGAATTCCGTGAAATCTATGACAATATTAAAGGCAACAAGCCGTATACAGGGCTAAAGGTTGCGATTTTGAACTCATGGGGTAAATTGCGGACTTGGCAGACACACATGGTTGCTCACGCGCTATGGTATAAGCAAATTTATTCTTATTTAGGTGTGCTGGAATCATTAAGTGGTGCAGCAGTGGAAGTATCGTTTATTAGCTTCGATGATGTTATCAATGGCGGTGTCCCTGAAGATGTAGACGTCATTATCAATGCAGGCGATGTGGGAACGGCTTTCTCTGGTGGAGAGAATTGGATAAATGAAGCGTTAATTACAAAAATGAGAGCATGGATCCATAATGGCGGTGGCTTTATCGGGATTGGTGAGCCGACAGCTTATCAGCATGAAGGACACTATTTCCAGCTAGCAAATGCATTAGGTGTGGATAAGGAGCTTGGCTTTAGCTTATCAACGGACAAATATTTCGTTACTCCTGTTGAGGAGCACTTTATTTCCGCTGACACGACTCAGTTCGACTTCGGCGAAGGCATGAAGAATATTTATGCCCTTACTGATAAAACGGAAATTATTGAGTATTCCAATGGTGAAGTGCATTTAGCAAGCAATGATTTTGGCAAGGGAAGATGTGTTTATATGGCGGGCCTTCCATATAGTGAAGAAAATACCCGTCTTCTCCTAAGGTCCTTATTCTATGCTGCTCATAAGGAAGAAGAATTCCATAAGTGGCATGCAAGCAATATTTACTGTGAGGTACATGCTTACCCATCTGTGAAAAAGGTAGCGATTATCAATAATTCACCTGAAGAGCAAACGACATTTGTCTATGATGGAGATGGAAATCGCAAGGAAGTCACATTAGCCCCAAGTGAAATTCGCTGGGAGGGTATGGCGGATGAAGGATAATCTGGTTGTTATCGTAAAATTCCTTGTATTTATCGTTTGTATCGCGATGATCGTCATCGGTGTCAGATCGATTGGAAGATTAGATCTTGGAATTATGCTGCTTGGCTTAGCGGGTTTAATGGGACTGCTTTATGATTACAATCGAAAATTCATTTGAGGTGAATGTCCATGAGAAAAGCGGTCGGCATTGATATCGGTGGAACGAAGATTGCAGTTGGTGTAGTTACGGAAAATGGGCAGCTATTGAAGAGGGTCGAGGTCGAAAGCGATCCAACAGATCGTGAAGCAATGTTTCAGCAAGTAGTAAACGCAGTTGAAGCTGTTTTCCAGCAAAGCTCATTTTCACTAGAGGAAATAGACGGAATTGGTGTGGGGATTCCTGGAAAGGTTGATCGCACGAATGGAATAGCGGTGTTTCAGAACAACTTGCCGTGGGCAGGCTTTCCCATCGTCGCAAGGCTGCAAGAGCATTTCGGGAAGAATCGAATTGTCATCGACAATGACGTCTACATGGCAGCCTTTGCCGAATGGAAATCAGCCGAAGCGAGTCCAAGTGAAACCTTTGCCTATATCACTGTGAGTACAGGGATTTCAAGCTCGATTATCCATCGCGGATCATTTTTCCGCGGAGCGGGCTTTGCAGGAGAATTGGGATTAATTCCTGTTGCTTCAAAAAGAGGGAGCGAGGAATTAGCAAAGGTTATGTCTGGCAACGAATTAGATGGTGAGCAAACACTCTTGCGGTTGGAGCAAGCAGTAGCCGGTCCTGCCATTCCGAAAATAGCGGAGCGAAAATTGAATATGGAGGATCTGTCAGCTAAGGATGTTTTCCAAGGATTCTTGAACGGCGAAACCAAGTATGAGCTGATCATTGATGAAGTTGTCGATTATTTAACACACGGTATTTACACACTTACCTGTATCGTTGACCCATATAAAATCACTCTAGGCGGCAGTGTCATCGTGAAGAATTTATTTCTCCTCGAGCGGATTAAAGCAAAGCTGAAAGCGTATCAGATTGAGGAGCAGCACCATTTGCTAGACAATATATGTATCAGCACATTGGCCCAGGATAATGGAGTGATTGGGGCAGGATTGCGTGTGTTTCATGAGGAATTCTAAATAGGATATTTATTATGGAAAGAAGAATGTAAATGTCGTCGGCTTTATAGAGAAAAGGAGTGTGCAGTAATAATGTTTACCTTAAGTGAGGAAAAACTGGCTTCGTTGGGGGCTGTAGTTACAACAAGGGAAATTAAGCAACAGCCTGAACTTTGGAGTGAGGCATATACAAATTATCAGGATAAACTTGAAGAGATTACAAGCTTCATGGATGGATTAGCCAAGAAGCATGAACGGGTACGGGTTATTTTTACAGGGGCAGGAACATCAGCATATGTTGGTGAAACAATTACGCCCTTTTTAAAAGGAAAAATTAATGAAAACCAATGGGAGTTGCAAAGTATACCGACAACTACATTAGTATCAAATCCGACGCAATTTTTCAAAAAAGAGTTTCCAACGCTACTAGTTTCGTTTGCCCGTAGTGGCAACAGCCCGGAAAGTATTGCAGCCGTTGAGTTAGGAGAGAAATTAGTTACAGATTTCTACCAGTTAACCATTACTTGTGCCCCAAATGGCAAACTAGCACAGCGGTCTGTTGGAGATACGAATAATCTTCTTTTGTTAATGCCAGCTAGAGCAAACGATCAAGGGTTTGCAATGACGGGAAGCTATACATGCATGACTTTGACGGCTTTACTCGTTTTCGATCCAGCTGCAGCGGAAGAGAAATCGGGCTATGTCCAGTTGCTTTGTGAAATGGGAGAGGCTGTTGTTAAGAGAGAGGCTGAGATTAAGCAGCTAGTTGAATCAGATTTCGAGCGCATTATTTATCTTGGCTCAGGCAGCTTAGAAGCGGCAGCGAAGGAAGCACAGCTGAAGATTCTAGAATTAACAGCTGGCAAAATTGTTACTGCCTATGAATCTCCTTTAGGATTCCGCCATGGTCCGAAATCATTTGTTAATGAGAAAGCCGTCGTGTTTGTTTTTGTTTCAAATGATCCTTACACACGAAAATATGATTTAGATATGTTAAAAGAATTACAGCATGATAGCATTGCGAATATGATTTGCGCCATTGAAGTGGATGGAGAACGGACTCATGATGGCCTAAAAATTTCGTTTGGGAAGGAATGCAGCTTGCTTCCGGATGCCTATTTAGCATTGCCATATGTCATGATCGGGCAGACGATTTCTCTTCTTGCTGCTGTAAAAGTCAACAATACGCCAGATACCCCATCACCAACAAAAACAGTTAACCGTGTCGTTCAAGGGGTAACCATATATGAATACGAAGCGAACGAGCGATGAAAAAAGTTATTTATGCAGAGAAGTTTTTCCTCGGAGAAACGGTAGTCGGACCCGGCTATTTAGAAATCATCGAGGGGAAATTCGGAGCTTTTTCCGAAAATATTGCTGAAGATTTTGTGGAGGTCCTTGATTATTCACAAATGTGGATTGCTCCCGGTCTTGTCGATACACATATTCATGGATTCCATCATTATGATGTGATGGATAATGATCCCAAGGGCTTAAATGTCATTTCTGAAGGACTGTTATCTTGTGGAGTAACGGCTTTTCTTCCGACAACCTTAACGGCTGAAACGGAACTAATCAACGATGTTGTTGAAATGATTAGCCAGCATTACGCCAATGTAAAAGGTGCGAAAATAAAAGGCATCTTTTTAGAAGGTCCTTTTTTTACAGAAAAGTATAAAGGGGCACAAAATAAACAGTATTTTTGTGATCCTTCCATTGAAAAGCTTCAGAAATGGCAAGAGCTATCAGGGAATCTCATCAAAAAAATTGCGATAGCTCCAGAGAGAAAAGGATCAGCGCAATTGATTGAGTTTGCTGTAGAGAATGAGATGACGGTTGCATTAGCACATAGTAATGCCACCTATGATGAAGCAAAACAAGCGGTAGACAAGGGTGCTTCTATTTTTGTGCATACCTTTAATGGGATGAGTCCGCTGCACCATCGCGATCCAGGAATGGTTGGGGCTGCAATGAATTTAAAGGATATATTTGCAGAAATCATTTGCGACGGCCATCACGTTCATCCTGCTGCTGCTAATATTTTGATGAATGCTCGTGGTAGGAAGGAAACGGTGCTTATAACGGACTGCATGATGGCAGGTGGGATGCCGGAACAACAGTATCAGCTCGGAGAATTTCCAGTTTCGGTTCAAGGTGGAGCGGTACGCTTAGAAAATGGCAGTTTAGCAGGGAGCGTTCTTCAGTTAAAGGATGCCGTCAAAAATGTTGTGGATTGGGGAATTGCTAGCCCAGAGGAAGCTATTTATATGGCGAGCTTAGCACCAGCGAAAAGCGTTCACCTGGATCATGAATGCGGGAAAATTGAAGAAGGATATGCGGCTGATTTCATTGTGATGAATCCCGAAATGGAATTATTAGCCACCTATCTTGATGGCGTTTGTCGATATCAAGGTTAAGCGCAGAGAAATGAAGCCAACGACATTTTCCATATATATGGTTGCGATCAGATACTCATGAACAATTTTAAAAATGGCTGTGAAAGAGGGAATGCAATGATTCTAACTGTCACCATGAATCCATCCGTTGATATTTCCTACCAATTGGATGGGTTTGAAATAGATAATATCAATCGCATAAGGAATGTGAGCAAAACAGCTGGAGGTAAAGGCCTGAATGTTTCTCGAATTATTTCACAGTTAGGCGGTCCGGTAAAGGCGACAGGTGTTCTCGGTGGAACAATTGGTGATTTTATTATCCAACAACTAAATAGAAGCCAGATACCAAATGATTTTTTTCATATTGAGAAGGAATCCCGAAACTGCATTGCGATTTTGCATGACGGCTTGCAAACAGAAATTTTGGAATCTGGCCCTACGTTAACGAGCGAAGAAGGAACTGCTTTTTTGGCAAAATTTGAAGGTTTACTGAATGAGGTTTCGATGGTGACGATTTCGGGTAGTTTGCCTAATGGATTAGCTGATGATTTTTATTATCAAATGCTAGAAATATGTTACCAAAGGAAAATCCCTGTCATATTAGACTCCTCAGGAGAATCATTAAAGCAGGCGCTTTTACAGGAAGTTAAACCCTTTCTCATCAAGCCGAATAAAACAGAATTAATGCAGCTTCTGCAAACTGATTTCGGTAGTCAGGCAATCTCTTTTAAACAAGTGTTGAATCATGAGCTATTTAAAGGAATAGAGTGGGTTGTCGTTTCATTGGGAAATGAAGGCGCCTTCGTCAAGCATCGAGACGATTATTATGAGGTGACCATTCCTAAAGTGAATGTCGTGAATCCAGTTGGATCAGGAGATGCAGTTGTTGCTGGGTTAGCAGCTTCACTAAATGCCAATCATTCAGTTGAAGTGGTCCTGAAAACAGCGATGACGACAGGGATGCTGAATGCAATGGAAGAAAGAACAGGTTATATAAATCGCGCAAATTTTGATGAATATTTTGATTTAGTCCAAGTGCAAAAGGTAGAGGAGGAACAGAAATGTTAACACGAACGACAGAGAAGATCGCTGCTTTACAGCGTTTGTCCGATAAAAATGGGATTTTCGGCGCTTTAGCCATTGATCAACGTGGTTCATTAAAGAAAATGCTCGTAACAGAACAGGAGAATAGCGTTGGCGATGAAAGTATTATTCGCTTTAAAGAGTTAATATCAGAAGAATTAACACCTTACGCTACTGCTATTTTATTAGATCCGGAATACGGTCTACCAGCTGCCAAAGTTCGTCATAAAGAATCGGGTTTATTAATTGCATACGAAAAAACGGGCTATGATGCGACAGCTGAAGGCAGGTTGCCGGATTTACTACCTGAATGGTCTGTTAAGCGTTTGAAGGATGCTGGTGTAGATGCTGTTAAGTTTTTACTCTACTATGATGTCGATGAGGACGAAAAGATTAATGATTATAAGCATGTTTATATGGAACGGGTCGGATCTGAATGCATGGCGGAAAACATCCCATTTTTCTTAGAAATCGTGACATATGATTCGAAGAATGAAGATGTGAAAAGCAAAGATTATGCGAAAATAAAACCTCATAAAGTAATTGGTGCGATGCAGGAATTCTCTAAGCCTACATATAATGTAGATGTTTTAAAGGTTGAAGTACCAGTGAATATGAATTTTGTTGAAGGTTATGGGGATAGCATTGTTTATACGAAAGCGGAGGCTGCTGCTTATTTTAAACAACAAAGTGAAGCAACGAATTTACCATTTATTTTCTTAAGTGCAGGTGTTAGTGCGGAAATGTTCCAAGAAACCTTGCTATTTGCGAAGGAAGCAGGCTCAACGTTTAATGGTGTATTATGTGGTCGTGCAACATGGAAAGATGGGGTAGCGCCATTTGCGGAAAATGGTGAAAATGCTGGGCGGGCTTGGTTAGCTGATAGTGGGAAGAGGAATATTGAAGAACTGAATGCGGTGCTTGAGAAAACGGCAAGTCCGTGGTTTCTTAAAGTGGGGAGCGCGGGCTAAAAGGGGGATTCATAAATGAGCATTTTAGTCCTCGGAGGTGCAGGTTATATTGGTTCACATGCAACCTATCAGCTTATTGACCAAGGCTACAAAGTCATTGTTATTGATAATTTACAAACAGGTCATGAGAAGGCTGTCCACCCGGAAGCAAAGTTTTACAACGGTGATATTCGGGATAGACGCTTTTTAGACCATGTATTTACCAATGAGGCGATTGAAGGAGTTCTACACTTTTCAGCGAGTTCACTCGTTGGAGAATCAATGGAGATTCCACTACAATATTTTGATAATAATGTATATGGAACTCAAGTGTTGCTAGAAGTGATGAACAAATTCGGAGTGAAGCATATCGTCTTTTCTTCAAGCGCTGCTACATATGGGGAGAAGAAAACGATGCCCATAACGGAAGATATGCAGACAGAGCCAACAAATGCTTATGGTGAAACGAAGCTCATAATGGAAAAAATGATGAAATGGTGCGATATCGCCTACTCCTTAAAATATGTTTCATTAAGGTATTTTAATGTAGCTGGGGCAAGGCACAGTGCTGAAATTGGTGAAGATCACACGCCTGAAACACATCTAATCCCCATTATGCTTCAAGTTGCATTAGGAAAGAGGGATTCTCTGTCTATTTTCGGTGATGACTATGACACAGAAGATGGTACTTGTATTCGTGATTATATTCATATTGAGGACTTAATAGATGCTCATATATTAGCCCTACGCTATTTGCAAAAGGGTGGAAAGAGCAGCATCATTAATCTTGGGAGCGGTGATGGATACTCTGTTAAGGAAATGGTTGAGGC
>JAEWIG010000292.1 GCA_023387295.1 Bacillota bacterium
TTATTGGACCATATTAATAGTAGAAAAATGAAAAGAAAAATCAAAGCTAGTTACTAGGAGGAAGAGATATTGAAAACGGTTCGTGATTTGATGACGGAAAATGTAGATAGCTGTTCTTTATTAGACAATGTGTATGAGGTAGCAGTAAAAATGAAGGAATCAAATGTAGGAGCAATTCCGATAGTGGATCACGATAGATTAGTCGGAATGATTACGGACAGAGATATTGTTACCCGCTGTGTCGCTGAGAAAAAGCCACCATCTTCAAAGGTAGAAGAAATAATGAGTAGAGAATTAATCACCGTTTCTAGTGAAGCTAGTTCTTATGAGGCTGTACGACTAATGTCGGAGCATCAAATCCGCAGGCTACCAGTAGTTGAAGGGGATAAGTTAGTGGGAATTGTCTCACTAGGGGATTTTGCTACCCATCATCTAACAAATGAACAGGCAGGAAATGCACTCTCTGAGATTTCTGAAACAGGTAATGAACTACAGCATTGAAAACAGCACCCCTAGGGGTGTTTTTTCTTTGAGAGTTATTAGAAATTTATTTTGATTTTTCAAACCCCTTCTATTAAAAAGAAACTTAATAATGATATACTATTTTATAGAATGTCATCATAAATATAATAGAAAAATAGTATAGAAAGGGGGAAGTAATCTGCGAGTACTAATTAGAACTTTAATTGTAATCTCTGCTCTATTATTGCTCGGTTTTGTTTTTAATATAGAGAATAATGAGAATACTGATATTTTAGTAAATGAGAATAGTCATAAACCGAAAGTAGCAGAACAATTAGAAGAATCCCCTGATGAAGCTAAAAAAATCGATATCCCCAATCAAGGGCTGACAAGCTTTATGGGGAAAACGAGTACCGAGTTAATAAATAAATTTGGCAAGCCTGCAAGAATCGATCGTTCACTTTATGATTATGATTGGTGGATTTATCCGAACGACTATGAAGAATATTTTCAAGTTGGAATAGCCGATGATAGGGTTGTGACTATATTTGCGACAGGAGAGAAGGCGCAAATCCCACCGTTTAAAATTGGGCAGTCAATTGGAGAAATTTATACTACAACCCAAATTGAAACGGATATTAGTTTAGATTATCAAAATGGTTCCTATCGATTTGAATTATCAGAAGATGATTTAAATAGTCGGCCGATTATTTTTGTGGGTGATTTTTATGCCCAGCTATATATTGATAAATTTACAGGGACATTATCGAGTGTACGACTATTAAATGCGGAGACATTAATAAAACAACACCCTTATGAAATGGTTTATCGCGGTGAATTGTTAGAAGTGGAGCCACTGCCTGATATATTTGAAGAAGAGGTAAATCTAAGCAAAAGCCGACAAATATTCGATTTAACGAATGTGATTCGTGTCCGTCATGGAATAGCGCCATTAGAATGGGATGAGCAAACTGCAGAGGCGGCTTATGTTCATAGTCAAGATATGTATGAATCCCAGCAATTCTCACATACATCTGAAAAGAATGGAGAATTAGACGATCGATTAGAAGCAAGTAGTGTTGTTTTTCAAATTGCAGGAGAAAATATTGCAGCTAATTATATCGATGCACCTGCTGTTATAGAAGGCTGGCTTAATAGTAAAAGTCACCGAGAAAGCTTGTTAAATGAAGAGTTTACCCATTTAGGGGTAGGGGTTTATAAAAGGCATTATACGCAAAATTTTATTGGTAAGTGGCAAAATTAAGCACTCATTTATTGTTTTTCAATTCGACTAACTTGAAAGTAGTCTTCCTTCCAATTGCCGTATAGATGTACGAAATCTCCTATTGCAATAGATGGAATTTGAAAATCTTTTTCTATCGGAATGATTTTTTTTACATGCCAATTTTTAATGTTGGATTGAATCGTTAATTCTAACACATAAATGAATCGATAATAAGAATATCGTTGTTTTTGTCCGTTTATTTGGACAATTTCTCCAGAAATCACTGCTTCTTCGGCTACAGTTTTTAACTGTAGCCATTTTTGTTGGCTTTCACGCATTTCTTTTTTTGTGAGCCAATAGAAATAGAAACATATAATTGGAATGACAATTGCAGTTACCATATGATCCCAACCCCTTATTTTCATAAGCGCATTATTTTTTTGCGATAATAAAAAAGCTTCCTGATGCTTGGGCGATTTTTTTACCATCTGATCGATGAACAGTAGCAGATAGCACCATTGTTTTAGACCCTTTATGATCAATTTGTGCCTTGCATTGTAAATAATCACCATTTCCTACTGCTAAATAATGAATGTTTAATTGGGTTGTGACAGCATTAAAACCATCGGGAAGTATGATATTAGCAAGTATCCCCATAGCTGTATCAATTATTGTCGCAGTAATCCCTCCATGAACGATGCCTAGAGAATTATTTATGAGTGAGCTGATTGGTATTGTTATTTCGCAGCTTTCATTATCAATAACTTTTTCCATATGTAGAAGACTGTCAATAAATGAACTGTTCTCTTTCGTTTGTTTGTTGTTAATTCCTTGCATTAAATCATAAAGAACTTTTAGTTCTTCTTCGCTAGCATTGTCAATACATGTGTTAAATAAGTTTCGAAGCTCTGTAACCAAATTTATTCACCTTCAAGTTGTCATCTCTCATTATTTTATCATTAAGGAGGGTTGGATTCAATTTCACCTTTTACTAATTTTTTCATAAAGTATTATAGGCAGTTGTTGCAATTGAGGTGAATTGAAAATGACTAAAAAAAAGCTCCATCCTTCAGTTGAAAAGTTTAAACAGTTTGTGAGGGCGAATCCGGCTTTAATAAAAGAAGTAAGATCAGGTAAGAGCACGCTTCAAGAGCTTTATGAAGATTGGTATTTACTCGGAGAAGAAGATTCCAGATGGGATCCATTTCGAATAACAGAGAAAAAAGAGGCTGTCCCGAAAGCGAAATCCTCGGATTGGATGACAAATATTATGGAATCTCTTAAGAAAATGGATCCTAATCAAATGCAAGGCTATATTGGAAATCTGAGCAATACGTTGGCATCTATTCAAGGTGTTTTATCCCAATTTCAACATAATAGTCAATTAAGTCCGCCAAAATCAGGGGGAGAGAAAATATCGAATCCATTTATTTTTAATAAAGATTAAGAAGGAGAAAAGGAGTATGAGAAAAGAAGTAAGTAATTATATTGCCCAGAATAAGGATTTGCAAAGATTTATTCGAGAGCAACCTCGATGGTATAGAAGCCTTTCTCGAAACCCAACCCAAATTGATTCTCTTGAAATCGCTTCTTTACATTATCATAAAAATACAATTCCACATAAAGTTGAAAAATTTACAACTGGCGTGCAAATGGCTTCAATGATGATGGGCATGTTTCAAGCAATGAATAGCAATCAGTCATAGTATAAGCTTTCTCATATTATAAGAGAGAGCTTATTATTTTTGTCTTTATTATGCCAGGAGAAGTAAGAGTAAAAAAAGGATGTGCTGTAAACAATAAGGTTATCGTGAATTTGATAAAAGGTAAGATTATGCTCTATTTAAAGGAGAGATAGTTAATGAGAGGTCTTATGTACCTTTTAATCAGCTGTTCGCTAACTGCTACAACTGGTTGTAATAAAGACATTCCTAAACCCGAAACGAATATCGATATCCTTCCGATATTAAATATTGTTTCATCTAATGTTGCCGCTGCTTCTAGCATAAAGAGCGATCATAAAGATGCATTTTATGTGAAATCACAAGTTAAAGGGAAGGATGTATTTATTGAATGCGTAGTTCCTGCAGTAACATTCAGAAACACCAATGCAAGCAATAAAGCAAAAATGATTGTTTATGTTAATGGAAAGGAGAAAGAAGAAGTTTCCTCTGCGGCATTTATTATTAAAGATTTACCATCAGGGACTCATCGCTTGAAATTAAAAGTAGTAAAACTTAAGGACGCTTCCTATAATTTACAAAAAGAATTTCTTGTGACCATTCCATAACTTTTGCTTTCTCCTGTTTCATGGTAAAATATGAAGCGGAGGTGAGCTTTATTTTGCTTGCAACAATGGAAGGAATAGAAATTTTAGAGGAAGCCGAGAAAATCGCTTTTTTAATCATTCATTCAGTGGAGGCGGAGCAATACCGCCAATGTTTATATAAATTGAAAACGAATAAAGTGACACAGCGTAAAATAAATGACTTTGTACAGATGAAAGAGCAGTATGAGGAGGTTCAGCGCTTCGGTAAATACCATCCAGATTATAAAACAGCAATGAAATCAATCCGTGAAATTAAACGTACGATGGATCTGGACATACATGTAGCTGAGTTTAGAAAAGCAGAAAATGCTCTTCAAGCTTTATTGGACGAAGTAAGTGCTATAATCGGTCGCTCTGTATCGGAGCAGATAAAGGTTCCGACAGGAAATCCTTTTTTTGATAGTTCGTCAAGCTGTGGTGGGGGATGCGGAACAGGTGGAGCCTGTGGATGCTCTTAATTAGATAAAAATTAGCTAGACGGTTTGTCATTTTATGCTAGACTAATTAGTAATTATTATTTTTTTTAAGGGGAAAAATTATGCTCGGTCAACGACAAGGAATAATTGTGTGGCTTTATTCATTGAAACAGGCAAAGATGCTTCGAAAATTTGGGAATATTCATTATGTCTCAAAACGGCTGAAATATGTTGTATTATATTGTGATCTTGTAGAAGTAGAAGGAATAATGGGAAAGCTTAATTCCTATTCTTTTGTAAAAAAAGTAGAGCCGTCGTATAAGCCATTTTTAAAAGTGGAATTTGAAAATAAAAAGCCTGATAAAGCAAAAGAATATGATTATAAAATGGGAATATAAAGGTGAGAGGTTTACCCTCTCATTTTTTTATTTAAGAAAATTGACCAATTTCACCATGTTTATACAAATTTCATGTGACTGATGTCGAATGTTTTGGTATGGTATTTGTATAGAAAAAATGATTGAGGGGAATTGCCATGTGGAGAACAGCGCTTCTAATATTTATTGCCTTAACAACATCAATTAGTGGGATGCTTTTTTGGCAGTGGACAGCATATTCAAAGCAAAACATTCCGAATGAAAATGTAGAAAAAGTAGTTCAAGAAATTTTGATAAAGACGGATAAGGATAAATTACATATTACTCAAAAATTAATTGGGCTCACTCCCGAAAAGGAATATTTGACGAATGTGTCTGACAATCTTACTGATTGGACATGTTTGAAGGAAGATAGTGAGCCTTGCGATTCTGCTGATGAGAATCCTCATACATTTTTATCGAACGATGATGAAATACAATTTCAATACAGTGTACTGGTAACGGAAGATAACAATGCTTTTTTGATTAATAATTGGACGACATTGCTTCCTGAAGTAAGTGTAGTGAAGACAACGATTGAAATTGTCGATTCTACTAAAAGAGAAGGCACATGGGTAGCTGGAGCCCCGTTAAAGGGCTTTATGGAAATGGATTTAATTGATTTTTATTTGTTTTCGAGCTTAGGTGGAACTCCATCTTTGTATTGGCAGCCAGTTCCGCTTCGGAATTTTCAAACAGCTGAAGGAATTGACTACTATTTTTCTGCAGATCAGAAGGAAAACAGCTATGAATTAAACGAGATTAGCAGTTTACAAGAATTTCCTTATGCAGCGGTAATTTTATCGGACGAGTATAATGGAAAGGATGGAAATGGACTTGTTTTTTCTTCCACTAATGTAACAGATGGCGAACTAGAGAAAGAATTAACAGAATATTACATAGAACAAAGAAATGGCTTTGAAGAAAAATGGCTGATAGATATTTTTACTGCCTATATTACAAAACAGCCAGTAACAACAAATAGAGGGAAGGCTGTCCTTGAGGAGCTTAATGCAAAACTTTCAGAAGAAGAAATGGAACGGTTTTATAATCATGTTTTAGCTACAAATGAGTATCTGACTACAGAAGATTTGGATCGTTTGCTAAAAAAAATTAAAGGGGCAAACACCCGCTTTTTTACAATAAATAAAGATGAATCAAAACCATTTACTCCTCTTTATTTCTACGATACTAGGAAGGTAATTATCGCGAATAATGAGGATAATGATATTGAAGTTATTATAGATAAAGGGAAGAAGCTTTTCCCATTTGTTGATACAATGACCGCACTCGGTTTTGAGTTGAAGCTCCTTCCTGATCAAGAGACAATATTACTTATGAAAGACAGTAACAGCTATCGATTTTATTTAAATAGTAATATCTTTATTTATAATGAAGAGGATTATGGGTTATTAGAAAGCCCACTTACAAACATAAGTGGAGATTTATATATGAATAAAGAGTGGATTAAGACCATTTTTAAAGTAACCTTCGATGAAGGAGAAGAAGAAATAAAGCTATCACTATAAACTAAAAAATTGAATCGTTATTCAAATAAAAAACCCTGCAGAATTTTCTGCAGGGTCCTTCTATATCCTGATTAAGGATAGAAGGCAAAGGGAGAGGAGAAACCGGAGGAAGAACTTATGGGGAAACGTAAGTCTTCTCCGCGGTTGGCAACAACATCCTCGAATAGATGCTGTTACTTTCATTATTTCCATAAAAGTAGCGGATATACACCGATTCTTATTTTTTCCTCGGTTTCAATTCATTCGAATTGCTGCGATTTATCATGTTTTAAAACTGTTGGCGGCACATCTATAATTATGTTAGGATTAGTAGGAAAAAGCCTTATACAGCCGCACAATTTTTGAATGAAAATAATTAGCAAGAGTTAAGTTAATAACATGATGTAGCTTTTTTAGGCGATTTTGAAAGTGAATAGTGGTGATTAGAATGCGAGTAGTTTCAGGAACACGAAAAGGGAAAATATTAAAAGCAGTACCAGGTAGTTCAACTAGGCCGACGACAGATAAAGTGAAGGAAGCCATTTTTAACATGATTGGTCCTTATTTTGATGGTGGATTAGGACTTGATCTCTTCGCAGGTAGTGGAGGACTTGGAATCGAAGCCTTAAGTAGGGGTGCTGAAAAGGTTATTTTCGTCGATAAGGATGGAAAGGCGATTCAGACGATTCATGAGAACATTAGTAACTGTGGGTTTGAAGAGAATGCTGAAGTGTATCGAAATGATTCAGATAGAGCTCTTAAAGCGATAAAGAAAAGAGAACTGTCATTCGAGTTAATTTTTTTAGATCCACCATATAAGAAACAACAGCTCGTTAAGCTTCTTGAAATTATTGATAAAGAAAATTTACTAGCTACAAAAGGTAAGATTATTTGTGAACATGGTACAGATATTCATTTACCTGATTCTGTCGGGCATTTAAATGTGCAGAAAAGGGAAAAGTATGGCATCATTGCGGTAACGATTTATGAAATAGAAAGGTGAATAATTGTTGAAACGGGAGGATTAATATGGCGGGTATCGCAGTTTGTCCGGGGAGCTTTGATCCAATAACATATGGCCATCTAGATATTATTAAACGAGGAGCAAAGGTATTTAAAGAAGTTCATGTTGTTGTACTAAATAATTCCTCGAAAAATCCATTATTCACAGTTGATGAAAGAATTGCTTTGATTAAGGAAGTAACGAAAGATATACCGAATGTAACCGTTGACTCTTTTCAAGGTTTACTTGTTGATTATGCCAAGAGTGTTAAGGCAAGTGCGATTATTAGAGGTTTGAGAGCGGTTTCAGATTTCGAATATGAAATGCAAATTACTTCGATGAACCGTGTTTTAAATGATGATATTGAAACCTTTTTTATTATGACAAAAAACCAATATTCATTTTTAAGCTCTAGTA
>JAEWIG010000330.1 GCA_023387295.1 Bacillota bacterium
TTGCGTCCGACTTCCTTCAGATTCCACCTCGCGGTGGACACCCTTGTCTTTCGCTAACAGTTCCTACTGCCAAGCCTGTAGTGGACTTTCACCACCAAGTTATCACCCATGCCGGGCACACATAAAAGAAAAACCGCGAAAAAATTCGCGGTTTTTAGCTCAAAGCTATGTTTAAGCACTTTATGTACTTATTTTACTGCATCTTTAAGGGCTTTACCTGGTTTGAAAGCAGGTACCTTGCTTGCAGCGATTTCGATTTCTTCACCTGTTTGTGGGTTGCGACCTTTACGAGCAGCACGCTCACGAACTTCAAAGTTACCGAAACCAATTAATTGTACTTTATCACCGTTTTTAAGAGCATCTAAGATCGCATCAAAAACAGCATCAACTGCTTTAGTAGCGTCCTTTTTAGAAAGCTCGCTAGCTTCTGCAACTGCGTTAATTAGTTCTGTTTTGTTCATGCCATTCACCTCCTCCCAAAATGGAAATGCGAAAGCACTAAATTGCTTTCCGTCAAATAAATGAACTTACTTTCATTTTTTAACAAAAGTACTGAATTCTAAACGTTGTAACGCCTATTTATTCAACAAGGCTAATAATATAGCAAAAACGAATATATTTCAATCCATTTTAATGAAAAATCCTTTATTAGTAAGGGTTTTAGTCGTTACAACGGTAATTCTGTTAAAAGATTATCATAATCAATAACTGTTATCAAGAATATTTGATGATTTAATGGGAAACTTTTCATATTTTAATGAATTTCCAGTACGTTTTACCTATAAAAAGAAAATTCCCATAACCCTCCGCTCCAACCATGTTATGTATATGCCGTCAACTTCATCTCACTGAGCTTACGATTAACATCTAGGTTTGATTAATAAATCCGACGACGATTTAATTTTTATACAAAAAAAAGACCCCCAATGGAGTCATTATAAAATGATGGCAATTAGTCCACCTGATCCTTCATTAATGATTCTTTCTAATGTCTCTTTTAATTTATATCTCGCATTTTCTGGCATCATTAGCAACTTCGCTTGTATGCCCTCTCTTACAATAGAGCTTAGGCTACGACCGAAAATATCAGAGTTCCAAATTGATAACGGATCATCCTCGAAATCCTGCATTAAATAACGAACTAATTCTTCACTTTGCTTTTCAGTTCCAATTATTGGTGAGAACTCAGATTCTACATCCACTTTAATCATATGAATTGATGGTGCAACCGCCTTTAATCTAACTCCAAACCTTGCGCCATGACGAGTAATTTCTGGCTCATCTAAACTCATATCCGCTAATGTAGGGGCAGCAATTCCGTAACCAGTTTGTTTTACCATTTTTAATGCATCTGCAATATGGTCATACTCTGCTTTTGCATGAGCAAAATCTTGCATTAGCTCAAGTAAATGGTCCTTTCCGCGTATTTCGACCCCGACAATTTCTTTAAGAACCTCATCATATAAATCATCTGGAGCATATAAATCAATTTCTGCGATTCCTTGACCCATCTCAATTCCCGCTAAGCCTGCACGGTCAATAAATTCAAAATCACTGAATTGATTAACAACTCGATCAACATCTCTAAGTCTTTTAATATCTTTCACTGTTTCCTTCACAGCATCCTGATAGCTCTCTCTAAGCCAGTGTTCCTCGTGTAGCACCATAACCCAGCTTGGTAAATTCACATTAACCTCAAGAACTGGGAATTCATAAAGTGCCTCACGCAGCACATTTAGTACATCTGATTCACGCATTCCCTCAACACTCATGGCTAAAACAGGAATATCATATTTATTAGCTAACTCCTCTCTTAATGCAGCCGTGTTCGCATGATGTGGTTGTACACTATTAATGATCATGATAAAAGGTTTCCCAACCTCTTTTAATTCATTAATCACTCTTTCCTCTGCCTCAAGGTAATTATTCCTTGAAATTTCACCTATTGTTCCATCAGTCGTTATAACTACCCCGATGGTAGAATGTTCTTGAATTACTTTCCTTGTTCCAATTTCAGCAGCCTCATGGAATGGAATTGGTTCTTCGTACCAAGGAGTGGTAATCATTCTTGGACCATTTTCATCCTCATATCCCTTTGCACCAGGCACTGTATAGCCAACACAATCAACTAATCGTATGTTAACATTTAAGCCTTCTTCAACATAAATCGATGCTGCCTGGTTGGGTACAAACTTTGGTTCAGTTGTCATAATCGTTTTTCCAGCGGCACTTTGAGGGAGTTCATCCTGGGTGCGAGCTCTTTCAGCTTCATTAGCCATATTTGGCAATACTACTAATTCCATGAATCTTTTTATAAAAGTCGATTTACCTGTACGTACTGCACCAACTACTCCAAGATAGATATCGCCGCCAGTTCTTTCGGCAATATCTTTAAAAATATCTACCTTTTCCAAGTGATCCCCTCCTAAAATCTGCGGGATAATATTATCCTATCAATTTAATATGGACACTATATGTTTATGATGTTGTCCTATCCCGATATGACTACTTTTAAAATAAATTACCCCGTATTTAAATTGCGTGAAGAAGCTAGCAAGCTATTTTTCTGTATAAATATTAGATCGTCGTTAGATTCATTTAACAAGCCTCGGTGTAAAAGTAATCGGTAGCGCAGTGAGTTGAAGCCAACGACATTTTATTTCAAAACAAAATAAAAAAACTCTTCTCCTACATTATATTTTTGTAGGAGAAGAGTTATGACTAGTTCTCTAAAAAGATTGGTTCGTTTGTTTTTTCATCAATCGTATATGGTAATGAATAGGCAGGTACAAAAGGAGAATTGAGAACAAGAATCTTTCTAATATCATCCCCAACCTTATAATCTAGCTTTTCTGCTTGCATAGCACGTGCTAAATCGGTCCGATAATCCACATACACCTCCGCATTACCATTAACTACAAACGGAAGAGGCAAACCACTATAAGGGCTTACGACAACAGGCTCTTCCTTGTAACCCATTTTTTTAAAGTCTAATGCAAAAACATGGTTGGCGATTTGCTCTTTATAAGGAGGATATTCTTTAGATTTTATTCGTAAATTAATTTCACGAATCGTTTCTGCCATTCGCAAATCAAATATCTTCACCTTCGGCTCTGTTTCAACATCAATAAGAACGTATTGAAAAACACCGCCTGATTCAAACGCATTTCCAGGTGGTTCCGCTAAATATTTTGGCACAATTCTCTTAAAGTCTAAAGGATATTTTTGATAGATCGGGGTTGCTTCACTCTTAGTTTTTATTGGTAGCAATCCTCCGTTATCTTCTTTATATTTTTCCACTGCAATTTGCACAGCTTGAATTTGATCCTCATACGGAACTTGATTTTTCGCAATTTTTTCTTTCGGGTACATACATCCAGTCAGAACAGATGTGATGATGAAAAGTGACAACAAATGCAGCAAACCTTTTTTCATATAATTCAACCCTTTAGCAGACGGTCAAAAACTTGACTGTCCTTTTTTTTGAACATCCAAATGTAAAATATGTATCTTACTTTAGTCACTTGTTGGACCACCAAATACGATAAGAAAAATAATAAGCCCTGACATAGCCATAAGTACGTAAGCAATAAAAGCTGTAAAAAACTTTAGAACCCTATTACTTAGTTTAAAGCGACTCAAATAAATTAATATGATAGATAAGAACATAAATCCCATTGAAGCAAGTGATATCCACATTTTCATTAACGATGGCGACATAATTTCAACTCCTTTTTCCGAATTGTATTATATCACACAGCTAGTAGGATTTGGTAATAAAACTATTCAAAACAAATAGGAGCATCTGGACATAACTCAGAGTGTAAATGTCGTCAGCTTCATTTATCTGCGCTGGTGATTACTTCGTACATCAAGGCTTGCTCAATGAATCCGACGACAATTTTGTTATACACACAAAAAAAAGCCAAGATAAAGAAGGGGCCATTCTTTATCTCAGCCTCGTGACTAAAAAGCCCAAACACCCTGTTCATGTCACCAGTTTGCTTCGTTGCATTGTATGCAAAAAGTGACTGACTCGCATCCTCGAATGCCTATATTTTCTATATATGCTTAAATAATCATGTCGCCATTATTTTTATTCATCTAGAACATTCATAAGGTCTTCCATCTCATACTTTTTCCCACGAGCCATTAATTTTTCAACCGCTTCTTTTGCGTTAACATTATTAAAGAGCACATCATATAATGCATCGGTTATTGGCATATTAACTTCATATTTGTTTGCCAGTTGTTTTGCTGCCTTGGTTGTTCTAACACCTTCTACAACCATTCCCATATTATCAAGAACTTCTTGTAAATTTTGACCTTTACCAAGGAGGTTACCTGCTCTCCAGTTTCGAGAATGAACGCTTGTACACGTAACAATTAAGTCACCAATTCCTGTTAAGCCAGAAAAAGTAAGCGGACTAGCGCCCATTTTCTTTCCGAGTCGTGCAATTTCAGCTAAGCCTCTCGTAATTAAGGCCGCTTTCGCATTATCTCCATAGCCTAATCCATCTGTAATTCCTGCGGCGAGTGCAATAATGTTTTTTAAGGCACCACCGATCTCAACCCCTACGATGTCTGGATTAGCATAAACGCGAAAACTTTGATTTATAAACAAATCTTGAATCTTTTCTGCCGCCTTCATGTTTTTGGAAGAAACCGTAACGGTTGTAGGATGTCGGAGACTTACCTCTTCTGCATGGCTTGGCCCAGACAAAACGACAACACTATCCAACAAATGAGGTGGCATCTCCTCCTCAATCATTTCCGAAATCCGTAGCAATGTATCTGGTTCAATCCCTTTACTAACATGAACGACTGTAAGAGGCTCTTTTCTTAGAGCGCTGATTTTATTTATCACTTCGCGAATCGCTTTCGTTGGTACAGCAAGAATAATCGTATCAACACCTAATAACGCTTCCTCTAAGGACGAATAGCCCGTAATCCCAAGAGGGAGGTAAATATCAGGTAGATACTTATGATTCGTATGTGATTCATTAATTTCTTTTATCTGTTCGGGCTTATGCCCCCAAAGACGAACATCATGCTCATTGTCAGCTAAAACTAAAGCTAATGCCGTACCCCAGCTCCCTGCTCCAATTACAGCAATACTTTCTCTTTTTCGCTCCAAGAAAATCACCGCCCTTTTTTCTATTTACGTTCTCTAGCGTAAATTTTTATCGGAGTACCTTCGAAACCAAAAGCATCACGAATTCTATTTTCTAAAAAGCGTTCATAAGAAAAATGTAATAATTCAGGATCATTGACGAACACAACAAACGTAGGTGGTTTAACAGCCACTTGCGTTGCGTAGTAAATTCTTAAACGCTTTCCTTTATCCGATGGTGTTGGATTCATTGCAACTGCATCCATGATGACATCGTTTAACACACTTGTTTCCACACGTAATGAATGGTTCTCACTCGCTGTATTAATCATCGGGATTAATGTATGAATTCGTTTTTTCGTCTTTGCGGATAGGAAAACAATTGGTGCGTAGTCCAAGAAAAGAAAATGCTCACGGATTTTTTGTTCAAATTCCTTCATCGTCTTTTCATCTTTTTCGACAGCATCCCATTTATTTACTACGATAACAACTGCTCTTCCAGCTTCATGAGCATAACCAGCTATTCGCTTGTCCTGCTCAATAATCCCTTCTTCGCCGTCAAGTACAACAAGAACAACATCTGAGCGTTCGATGGCTCTTAATGCACGGAGAACACTATATTTCTCTGTTGTCTCGTAAACCTTACCTTTTTTCCTCATCCCTGCTGTATCAATGATGACATACTTTTCACCATTATAAGTAAGCTCTGAATCGATTGCATCTCTCGTCGTACCGGCAATATTACTAACAATAACTCTATCTTCTCCAAGAATTGCATTAACGAGAGAGGACTTTCCAACATTTGGACGACCGATTAATGAGAACTTTATAACATCATCTTCATAATCCTTTTGTCCAGATTTCGGAAAATGCTTTGCAGCTTCATCAAGTAAATCACCTAACCCTAAGCCGTGAGAACCAGAAATAGGGAAAGGCTCTCCATAGCCCAAAGAATAGAAATCATAAATATACTCTCTCATTTCGGGATTATCGATTTTATTTACACCGAGTACAACTGGTTTCTTTGACTTATAGAGGATTTTGGCAACCTCTTCATCTGCAGCCGTTACCCCTTCTCTGCCGTTTGTTAAAAAGATAATAACATCCGCCTCATCAATCGCAATTTCCGCTTGCTGGCGAATTTGCTCTAAGAATGGCTCATCGCCAATATCAATACCACCAGTATCTATAATATTGAAATCATAATTTAACCATTCTGCAGAACTATATATACGATCTCTAGTCACACCAGGGATATCTTCTACAATCGAAATTCTTTCCCCGACAATTCTGTTGAAAATTGTTGATTTTCCAACGTTTGGACGTCCGACAATCGCCACAACTGGTTTTGCCATGAACATCACCCTTTCATTTCAATTAGAAAAACACGTTAATAAGATTAATTTTCCTATTAGCTAAAATAAACCCTTCTTATCACTAGTAGAAGGGTCTAACCTTATTATCTTATCAAAGCAATAGGATTAGAGCAAGATCAAATGCTGAAGCAGCCTCATTTTAGCACAATTATGAGAGCTTTTGTTTCTGCTTTTCACTTTGATTATAGTATTTCGAAAAGAATTCTCCAAATAATTCAATTCCGTTCCAAATGAAAAGAAAGGCGAACGAGAGTGAAGCAACATCCAAAAATGAAAAAGAGCCAATTGTATATGGAAATGAATACTTTCTTAAAATGAATGCATAAAGAAAATCTCCTTGTATCGCTCCAAGCATTAATATGATAAATCGAAATATTTTTTTCGTTTTAAGGATAATCGATAAAGCGGCTAGTAGCCCTGATATCATCCAAATACGAGGGAAAAATAACCATACTGGATCGAATAATTCATAAATAAGAAAACACGCATATGCGAGCATAACAATAAAAGCACATAATAACACCGAGAAGATCAACATTCTTTCAAACTTTGCTAATACAAATAAAAATGTGAAATAAAGAAAAAAAATAGCAGCTGAAAAATGCACTCCATATATTGTGAGCGTTTTTGGTGACAAAATAATGACTACAAGTAAGCAGAGTGCAATTGTAAAACGTTCTTTACTGTTTCTGTTCATAAAAAAAATAACCATTATCCAGAACATCCATGTTATCCAATAGAAAAGTAATCCTTCCATCCCCATTCACCTCTATTCCTTCCATTATGTCACCTTAAGATGCACTTTAATCTCATTTAAGGTGATTTTGTATAAAACGAACGCACTCGTTCCATCTTAAGAAAAGGGAGGTGGTTTCATTGGGAAAAGACCGACAAGAAAAAAAGCTAAAACAAAGTAGGCGGGTTGAATCTGATCGCGATCAAGCTCTCCATTATCCAGGAGCTACAAAATTGCAAAGTCCCGAAGAAGGAAGAGAATTGAATAATAATAAAATATAAAAAAACGAAAGGGGCTGTCCGATAAGTGCCTGGTCCCCTCCTTACAACACGATATATAGATGCGTTTTCTCAAATTCTCATCTATAAATTGTGTCGGAGGTGCCAGGCTCTTCGTTTTCAGACAGCCCC
>JAEWIG010000397.1 GCA_023387295.1 Bacillota bacterium
CCTGCTAACTTATTTATTGTTTGTTGTGATGCTGCTTGTTTCGGATGTCTTTTTTCTATTAGGGGTTTTTGGGTTTTCATTACCAGAAGTTCGTGCACCGATGCTCATTCTGTGGTTTATGAGTTATATCGTTTATACCGCCCAGCTACTAAGTGCGCTAGTCGTTGATCGAAATGTAACGTTGAAGAATGTGTGCTTTATTTTCATTATGTATTTTACCTATGCACAGTTGTTTATTATTCTTTTATTTAGAAGCGGGTCGGTTTATTTATGGAGTAGAATCCGTGGGAGAACAATTGGATGGGATAAAACACAACGTTTTAAAAGTCAAGAAACTCAATGATGAAAGTACTTATTTTCGAGAAACAGGAAGATCGTAGATGAAAACCAAGTACCTATTAGTCGGATCCTTACTTATAGGGATCCTCTTTTTTATGTATGTTAACTTGTTTATGAGGTTCTTTCAAAAGCAGGCTCCATGGGTGTATCATGACAGTAGATCCCCCTGCTATAATTGTTTTAGTATGAAAGTTTGACTATGGACGTGCCATTACAGATAGGCTTAAGAGAGAGGAGTATTCAAATGGCGGAGATATACTTAGACAATAGCTCAACAACGAAACCATACCCAGAAGTAGCAAGGAAGGTTATGGACATGCTTACGAAAGTGTATGGCAATCCTTCATCCCCGCACCGTCTAGGAAGAGATAGTAAGCAGGAGCTGGAAAAAGCCCGCCAAATGATTGCTGATTCTCTTAGTGTTACTGCTGATGAAATTTACTTCACCTCAGGCGGAACAGAGTCTGACAATCTGGCCATTACAGGTGCTTGTCAAGCAAATGCCCACATAGGTAAACATATCGTGACAACTGTTGCTGAACATCCTGCCGTTACGAAAACGGTACGAAACCTTAAAAGGCAAGGGTGGAATGCGACATATATACCTGCACCAGGTGGGCAACTTGATTTAGATAAGCTAGAGAAGGCAATAGACGAAAAGACGGTGCTTGTTAGTGTGATGCTAGTAAATAATGAAATTGGCAGTATCTTCCCAGTACATGAGGTTAAACAAATAATCACAAGAAAGAATTCTCCAGCCATCCTCCATTGTGATGCCGTACAGGGATATGGAAAAATGGACTTCACTGCTGCTAGCTTAGGTGCTGACCTCATCAGCATTAGTGCCCATAAAATACATGGAGTTAAAGGAGCAGGTGCTCTTTATGTGAAGAATGGAACGAAGATGTTTACAAATATGTTCGGAGGTGGACAGGAACGTGGTCTGCGCTCAGGAACAGAAAGTACGCCGCTAATTGCCGCTTTCGGTGAGGCTGTAAGAAAAACCTTTTCCAATTTGCAGACAGATATTATGCATATGGCAGCCTTGCGTGACTATTGTATTGATAGCATTGAAGAGCAGCTCCCTGAAGCAGTAATCAATTCTAGCAAACAAGGAGCACCTCATATTGTGAATTTTTCATTACCAGGGTTCAGAAATCAAAAGGTGGTGCAGTACCTTGAAACGAAGAATATTTACATTTCAAGTGCAGCTGCCTGCAAATCCAACCACTCTCGGGGACCATCTATGCTGGAGTCATTAGGATTAAGTAGAGAACTTGCCAACAGTGCTCTAAGAGTCAGCTTTTCACCTATGAATACAAAAAGTGAAGTGGATGCCTTGATTAAGGCGCTAATTGAATACAGTCGGTGAGACGTTTTCTCTTGAAAATTAGTAATATTATAGGAACTAATTAGTTTGGACTAGAGAGGGTGGAGAAAAATGGCGTATGTATATTTAGCCTTAGCAATTATATTTGAACTTATCGGTACATCTTTATTAAAGGCTTCTGAAGGCTTTTCGAAGTTATGGCCCACTTTAGGGGTAATTATTGTTTTTTTCTTTTCTTTTTTCTTTCTATCTTCTTCGTTAAAAGAAATTCCATTAAACGTCGCTTATGCGATTTGGTCCGGGCTCGGAACGGTAGCGACTGTTATCATTTCGATTTTAATCTGGAAGGAAAAAATCAATACAGCTAGTGTAATAGGAATTGCGTTAATTATTATTGGGGTCGTTGTGTTGAATCTTTTCGGGCCAAGCCATAATGAACAAGCGAAAGCGGATGTAGTCATAGTAGAAACGGAAAAATAAAAGCTTAGTCTTTTTTAAAAAGTAAATCTATCGTAACGAAAAGGATTCACGTTCAAAACGGAATCCTTTTTTCGTAAAAATAAAAAAGACAAACCTTTTCCAACTAGCGTCGTCTAATTTAGTAGAGGGGAGGAGCGGTTGTGGATGAGTTAACGGTTGAGTGGATTGAAGCTGAGAGTGCTGATGAATTGATTCGAGAAATTATGAATCGTTACGGTCAGGAAATTTTACAGCTTGTCTATTCATATGTCGAGAATAAAGCGATTGCGGAAGATTTGACACAAGAGATTTTTATTAAATGCTATCGTTCACTTCATACTTATAAAGGGCAGGCACAGTTGAAGACATGGCTATGGAGAATTGCCATTAATCATTGCAAGGATTTTTTGAAGAGCTGGTACAACCGAAATGTGATCGCTACAGATGATGATACAGTAGCAGAACGGGCAAAAGAATTAACGGTTGAGCAAGCAGTTATTCAAAAGAACGATGATGAAATGCTAGCCTTTGCTGTGATGAAGCTACCAATTAAATATCGTGAGGTTATTCTTCTCCATTACTATGAAGAACTAACGATTAAGGAAATTTCTACAATTATTGAAGTGAAAGAAAATACGATTAAGACTCGTTTACGGAAAGCGAAAGCACTTCTGAAAAAAGGCTTGGAGGAATGAAGAGATGGAAGAGCGTTTAAAAGGATTACGCCGAGCCATGAAAAATAACACCTTTCACGATCTTAGCTTCACAGAAGCACATGAAGAACAAATTCTAAAAAAGCTTAATAATGACGATCAGAATGAAGATCTCCTTTCTGCTGTTTTGCAGTTATTCACTCAAGAGAAATCGGGTTATGAACTGGCACAGCTTTTACGTGCAAGAGGAGTGAAAAACTTTGATCATAATGAGGGCTTTTTGTATACGTTTATTCATCAATTAGAGCGGAAAGATTACTTACATACTCGCTGGGATGAGTCAGGTGTTAAGCTTTACATGACAAATAAAAATGGGAGAAAGCTTTTACAGTCATTGTCATCAAACCATGTGAAAAAGCCGTATCCTTTACAAGAACTAATGGCAGGGTGGAAGAAATATGAAGGGGAAACTTTGTAATCGGCATGAGAAAGGACGGTGATTAATCATGCTGAAAAAAGGAGAATCCTATATTGCGGAAGTAATAAAACAAATTAAATCAAAAGAAGCGAAGGAAAATATCAAGGCTGAGTTAAGTCATCATCTTCAGGAGACGAAGCGCATCTTTATGAAGGATGGATTGACTGAGGAAGAAGCGGATGAAAAAGCAGCTGCACAGATGGGAAATCCCACGAAATTAGGGATAGAGTTGAACCGAGTTCATCGTCCGCGAGTTGATTGGATTATGCTTGCTATCCTAGGCGTGACATTGGGTATCGGCTTTCTCCCGATGTTGACACTACCACCTATAATGAATGGTGGTATCCATACTGGCAATTATTATATTGTTAATAAAGCGATAATTATCTTTTTAGGAATAAGTATCGTTATTGGACTCATGTTCTTTGATTATCGGAAGCTGCGAAACTTTCAATGGGTTTTCTTTGGGATTGCCGTTGTTGTTTCGCTTTATATAGTTATATTCCGCACTTCATTTTTGCACGGCGCATTAAGAGCGGAAATCGGTCCTCTCACGATTGAAGGCTCCATGTTATTACCTATTTTATATCTTTTTTGGGCTGCTTATTTACAAAATAAAAGCATGAACTATTGGAAAGCGGGTTCGTTGTTTGCTGTAACGTTTTACTTTTTGCAATTTCTAGGTGGACTAACTTCAGTGCTTATTTATGTCATTATGGTATTTTCGATGTTTATATGGAGGTTAAGAAAAAAAGTTTGGTTGATATTAGGGATGTTTACTATAATTTGCTTAGTAGGACTTGTACAGTTTTTTTCTACACTAGGCTACCGGTTTAGTAGGTTTGTAGCCTTTATAAATCCAGAACAAGATGCTCAAGGCAGTGGATATATGTATTTAAAGGTAAGGGAATTAATGAATAATGCTGGGTTGTTCGGCAATCCTAAAATGGTTGAACTTTTTCCAGAACCGCATACCAACTTTGTGTTTGTTAATTTTACTTACCATTACGGCTGGGTTTTAGCTTGTATTCTTGTTCTGCTTTTAACACTATTACTAGTGCGTATGATTGGAAGTTTTAAAAAAATCAAGGACCCCTTTGGAAAAATACTAATTGTTGGCGGTGCAGCTATTTTTTCGGTCCAATTTATTTATAATATTGCGATGACAATTGGATTGGCACCAATAACGGGGATGCCGCTACCGTTTGTTAGCTACGGATTAATGCCAACGCTGTTACATTCACTGATTATCGGTATATTTCTCAGCGTCTATCGTCGGAAAGATATTGTACAGGTAACAGGACCTAGTGGGACTGTGATGAAATAATAGAGAAATTCGAAAAGAAAGAGGAAAAGCGGCGAAGTCATGCTTCGCCGCTTTTCCTTTTTGTAATTTCCAAAATAGCTATCGAGCATATATTCCGATAATCGTGCAAATATTAGAATGATCGTGCAAATAACCTCAAAATCGTGCATATCTCAAAAGAATCGTGCAAATAATTCTAAAATCGTGCATAAATCTAGATTATCATGCATAAACCAACCCCATAGCAAACTTCAACCTACTTCAAAGGTATATCCAAGCTCGCAGATCCAATTAAATAGTTTTCATAGCTATTAAAATAGATCCGAATTGGGTTTGTTTTTCCTCCTATATCATATGAGTAGGTTGATTCCACATATTCTTCACTTTGACTTTGGCTAGATCCATTTCTCTCAACAGCCTCGCCATTTGCATCGGTCGCTTGGAAAAACAAATCATAGAAATGATTTTTTTCCTCTTTTTTATATTTAGCACGAATTGTCCCACCATTTTCTATATCAATATCCACATCAACACTATCAGGAATATAAAGAACTTTCTTCTTTAGAAAATCGACTTCAATATAATCCTTTCCTTTTGGTAATGCCTGAACATCCTCAATTTCCAACCTTAGCTTTTTGGCTCTCTAAAATAGTTGCTTTGAAAGAAATAGGATACTTCTCCATCTCGCAGAGAACCAAATGCAGAAAAACCATTTGCAATTGTGCCCCATTCCTCGCCTTTCTCATCTAATAAACGCATCGTTTTCAAGTGCAAAATTTGCATTGTGTTAT
>JAEWIG010000408.1 GCA_023387295.1 Bacillota bacterium
CTGGATTGAATTCGTTTTGTTTATATTTTTTCTTTTGCTCTTTTAAGTACATGTTATACGTAATTAGCGCTTCTCGATTACGATTTGAAAGAATATCATTATAATTTTGTTCACTACCATAACCTGCGTCTGCGACAATGTGTTTCGGTAACTCAAAATAATTTCGCTCAATCTCATCTAGGAACGGAATTAATGTGCGTGTGTCTGTCGGATTTGAAAATAAACTATAGGCAAGTGCGTATTGACCTTCCGTTGCGATTTGTACATTATAACCAGCTTTCAATTGTCCGTTTTGCATGTAATCATCTTTCATTCGCATAAATGTCGCATCCGGATCTGTTTTAGAATAGCTATTACGTGTGCCAAAGATTTCAAAGTCACGTTGGTATTTCTGTTTTCGTAAGACAAAATCAATCAACTGTTTACGCACTTGTTTCGGGTATTTGCGTTCACTTCTTAGAGCTTTTCGTTCCGCTACATCTGACGATACTTCAATTTTTTGGTCATATTCAGTAATGACCTTGTCTACTTTTTGAACCATTTGATCGAGTTCTTCAAGTGTTAATTGTTCTTCACTTTCTCGTTCAATTTCAGGCAGGATTTCTTTTTCAAGCAGTTCGTTGTAAAGTTGGTTCGACTTTTCTATTAATCCTTCCTGATATTTCTCGATCGACTTCTTCCAGACAAACGTAAATTTATTCGCATTTGCTTCAATTTTTGTACCATCAATAAAAATCGCTTCTTGGTCAATCAGCTTTTCTTGTACTAACTGGCAGCGGAATTGAACGAAACATTGGCGGATTAATTCTTTTACTTCGGGTTGCACACGGAATCGGTTGATTGTTCGGTAGCTTGGTTCATATCCTTGAGCCAGCCACATCATACGGATACTGTCTTTTAATAGAGCTTCAATTTTGCGCCCTGAGAAAACAGATTGAGTGTAGGCACATAGGATAATTTTAAGCATCATGCGTGGATGATAGGCAGGACAACCCTCGTTTCGCAGAAATGGTTCGAAGGCTTCATAAGGAATACTCTCAACTAAATGATGGACATGGAAGGCAATATCATTATTTTGTAATTTTATTTCTAAATCTAAAGGCAAAACGATTTGATTCATGTTATAATTTTTAAACATAAGGACCCTTCTTTCTGATTAGATTTGGTGTGGTAACTTAATTTTATCAGAAGTGGTCCTTATTTTAATGCAAAAATAATCAAAGCCGGTGAAATTTTACTTGTCGTAAAATTTTACCGGCTTTTTCATGTTAGAGGTGGGTTTTGTCCCAGCCTCTTTTTTAATAAAGTTACTCACCATTCATTATTTTCAAAAGACGTAAATTTTTCTTTGACGGAGTCTCATATAATACTTTTGAAGAGTCTTTTTGTACAAACATTCCCGATCCTACTCCGTATAGACCGCCATTTTCTTCAAGGTAGCGATAAACACGAAATTCTTCTCCAACCTTTAAATCTCGTACTTTTTCTAGTTCTCCATTGTCTAACCGTTTAAATAATGTTGTTGATTGATTAATTTTTACTTTTCCAAGCTGACCTTTTATTAACTCTGTTTTTCCCCACATTATTTTATTCATAAGAGGGAAAGTTCCACCGTCATTAATTCTTGAATGAGCCTCTTCTACAACATCTACTCCATTAAAAAAATAGGCTTTAACTTGTCCGTCTTCTTTTAATGCATATTGATCCCCTGTAAAATAATAGACTCCATTAGTGTTATATTTTTCAGGTAAATATACTACCATTCCAACATAATAGTTTGGTGGATTAGAATATCCACTAAATTTTTGTAAACCCATTCTTTCAATACCATAACTAGCTGTTAACGTGTCAGGTGTCCCATTCAATGTAAAATCATACATATCTTCTGAATAAAACATAAATGGAGAAATATTATTAGGTTGATTAATTTTGTTTAATTCAGTATGAAGATATAAAGTTGCTGTGGATCGCTTTTCAATGGCCCAGTTTACCCATTGAATATTCCAGGAATTCTTTGGTGGGCTAACTTTTATTAATAGTGTTCCTTTCCGATTTCCAACATCAATTAAGTAACTACCATATTTACCTTCTACTCCATCAACAAATTTCACATTTAACTGTTCAATCGTATGATTATCTGGCAGCACCTTTTTGGTAGACGCTTCCACTTTAATTGTCTCTTGTCCAACCGTTCCACCTAGCAAACTAATAAATAATGCACTTATCACAACTAATTTAATCTTTGCTTTAAACAATTAGATTCACCCTTTATTCTTTATATAATATCTCAGCTAATCGTAACTTTGCTTATAGTTTTTATCATGTTATTTCCCCAAAACTATAAGGTTGATTCTCCACGCATTATTTTTAGCAGACGTAAATTTGCCTTCGATGGTGTTTCATATTTTACTGTGTTTGAATCTTTTTTTATGAATAATCCACCACCAACTCCGTAAACTCCACCTTGTTCGTCAGAGTAACTGTAAACACGAAATTGTTCGTTTGGTTTAAGCGTTCTTGAATAAATTAATGAACCATCGCTGTTAGGAGTCCAAAGTGTGGTATTTTTTAAGATTGTTGCCTTACCAATCTGAGCACTTTTCAGCTCAGTTTTCCCCCAGTAAACTTTATTCATAAGAGGAAATATTCCACCTGTCTTAACTCCATCTATTGCTTCTTTTACTACATATCTATTTTCATAGAAGTATGCTCGAACCTGACCGTCTTCCTTCATAGCGTAATAATTATTTATGAAATAGTAAATCCCTTCCTCATTAAACTTCTTAGGAAGATAAACTGCGGCACCTATATAGTAGTTTGGGTACTCATTTCCGCTAAACTTTTGTGCACCTGCCCATAATATCCCCGCTTCTTTACCCCATTTATCGGGTGTACCCTTGGAGGCGTAGTCAAAACTTTCGTAATGATGAAACGGAATTATCGGACTTCCCATAGTTGGATCATAATCTAATTCCAATCCCATGTTTGTTGCACTTGTTCCTCTTAACGACCAATTCAACCATTCCACATCACGTTCGGTTATTGGTCTTTCATACTTAATAAGAAGTGTTC
>JAEWIG010000020.1 GCA_023387295.1 Bacillota bacterium
GTTACACTCATCTTCAACGCGCACAGCCTATCTCGTTTGCGCATCATTTAATGGCTTATTTCTGGATGCTTGAGCGTGATAAAGAGCGATTTACTGAGAGTTTAAAGAGAATCAATCTTTCTCCACTAGGAGCAGGGGCGCTTGCAGGCACAACCTTTCCAATTGATCGCTATTTAAGCGCTGAATTGCTAGGGTTTGAAGGAATCTATGAAAATAGCCTTGATGCCGTTAGCGACCGAGATTTTATCCTTGAGTTTTTATCTGATAGTTCTATGTTAATGATGCACTTATCCCGTTTAAGTGAAGAGTTCATTCTATGGTCTAGTCAGGAATTCAGATTTATCGAGCTTGATGATAGCTTTGCGACAGGCAGCAGTATCATGCCACAAAAGAAAAACCCTGATATGGCAGAATTGATTCGCGGGAAAACAGGCAGGGTATATGGAAACTTAATGGGTCTCCTTACGGTGTTGAAAGGATTGCCACTTGCCTACAACAAAGACATGCAAGAAGATAAAGAGGGTATGTTTGATACAGTGAAGACAGTAACAGGCTCGCTGAAAATCTTTGCAGGTATGATACGGACGATGACGGTGAATACAGCTAATATGGAAAAAGCGACGAAGACCGATTTTTCCAATGCAACAGAGCTAGCTGATTACTTATCGAATAAAGGCCTTCCCTTTAGAGAAGCACATGAAATTGTTGGGAAGCTAGTGTTAACATGTGTAAACAAAGGCTGCTTCCTTGCAGATTTAACATTAGAAGAGTTTGTCTCTGCACATCCGCTTTTTGAGGATGATATCTATGAAGTACTCGATCCAATCACCGCTGTAAAAAGACGTAATAGTGCAGGTGGAACTGGCTTCAAGCAAATCAGTATTGCGATTGAAAAAGCGAAGGAAAAGCTTGAGAAGAATAAAGATGGACTTTAATATTCTATATGAAAAAGCGAGAGAGAAAACAATTTATGTTTTCTCTCTCGTTTTTTATGTTTATAAGAAAAAATGTTCTATTACTCTATCGAAATGCTGGTGTTTTGCGAACAGACGGATATAAATGAAAATAGACGGATATATTCAAAAAAGTAAGCGATATAAATGAAATTTGGCGGATATTAACGAAATCTCGGCGAATACGTTGTACTTGTCTATCAATGATGTAAAAATATTAATAAATAGTGAAATTATTCCTCTATTAAACTCGTTATTATAGATGAAGTACAAAAACGTGACATGCGCATGCTCGTTTATACAAAAAGTTTAGGCGTAGTTAGATAAGGAGGTCAAAAATGGAAGAGGAACAGCAATGGATCCAGCAGGTGTTAGCAGGCAATAAACAAGCCTATGCTCACATTATTAATAAATATAAAAATCAGCTGTATGCAACAATATTGCGGATGACTAGAAACCCTCATGATACGGGGGATTTAGTACAGGAAGCTTTTATAAAAATCTATGAACAGCTAGGAAAATACGATGGCAAGGGAGCATTCCAAGGTTGGCTATATAGAGTTGCTTTTAATTATTGTATGGATGAATTCCGCAAGAAAAGATACCAAATGAAGCAAGTAGAAATAAATGAAGAATTAATGGAGGATCCGAAGCATCCTGAAGTTATTTTTCTAAAAAAAGAGAAAAGCCGCCATTTAGAACGATTAATCTCATCTCTGCCGGAAGATGAGCGAATAATTATTCTTCTACGTTATGTCAATGAGTTAAGCTATGACGAAATAAGTGAGCTTGCAGAAGTTCCTATTTCAACCGTTCGCAATAAGCTTCATCGTGCGAAGAAAAAAATGAGAGAAACAGTAAAGCAAGAAGGAGGCTATTTTTATGAAGTGTCCAACAACAGATAAACTTTCGCAATATGTTGATGTCCTTTTAGAAGAGAAGGAGCATATGGAAATAGATAATCATTTAGGTAGTTGCACGGGATGCTCGAGAGTAGTAGAAGTATTCCAAACCGAGCAGCAATTTTTAAAAGAAACATTACGAACACCGACACTGCCGGATGATTTTGCTACACTTGTTCTCGATAAGCTTGAGCCTTACGAACAAAATCCTGTTAGTCGAAAATGGAAGCCGTGGAAACGCATTATGGTTTCAGCGGCAGGCATTGTAATAGCTTTTGGTCTAACAGCAACTTTCAACCCTAGCTTCGCAAACTGGATTAGTGGATTATTTGGAACTGATCAAGTCGACGAAGGTTTAAGAATGGCAGCGAATGCGGGTCTTACCCAGCGTGTGAATAAAGAAGTAACAGATAAAGGATTAACGCTTAAAGTCGAAGATGTTGTGGCAGATTCCTCTCGAATTGCATTATCTTATCAAGTTTTTGAAAGTGAAGGAAAAATGGAAGATTTTCAACTTGATTTTGGTGGTGGGATCAACGAAGTAAGCGTAATCGATCAAAATGGAAAAATGCTTGAGATTTCCAGTATGGGTTGGACAGCACCAGGCGATGATGACTATGGTTCCATTGAAATAACTATGAGAGAACACCAAGTACAAGAAAAGGTAACGATCCAATTAATGCTAACAGAGTTAAATGGAATTCAAGGAAATTGGAATATGGAAATTCCTGTTGATTTAAATGAAAGTAATAAATTAACAACTGTTCTTTCATTAAAGGATAAGCAAACAAGTGTGAATGGTGTAGAACTAATAATGAAGGAAGCGAGATTTGCTCCATCGGCGAATGAGATTGTGTATGAATCAGGTTTTACAAAAGAAGAACTAGAGAAAATTGAAAATGAAATGAAGGAGCTTAAAAAGAGATTTGGTCATGAGCGAATTGGTGATAATATGCATTATAGAACGTCTATAGGTTATTCAATCGAGCAAGAAAACGGAAAACCTATTGTTCAGCAAGGTACCTTTATTGAAGGAAAAGGACATCCAAGTAGTGAAGGAGGAGGCTTGGGAGGTTTTGGTCAGAATATGGAACAACTTGGTCGTATTGCGTGGACAGATTCCTACATTCCTAGTAAACATGAAAAGAAGCTGTCATTTGTATTAAACGGAGTTTTTAAAACAGTTCCATCCGATTTTTCCATTACCATTAAACCAAAGGAATTAAAGAAGAAGCCTGTTTCATTTGAATATGAAGGTAATTATTTCACGATTAATAAAGCGAAAATGACTAATGAAAATTTGCTGGGAAAATCACAAGGTCCAAAAGGTGAACAAAAAACAGCATTTACCGTTGAAATGGAAGGCGGTCGAGAGGCAACAGCAACTGAATTAGGAACGTGGATTCTTGTGGATAATAACGGTAAAATTTATCATACTAGTGGTGGAGGCTCTATCCTTGATGAAAAGGATAAACATGGTCGATATAAAACAACAGTAGAGATAAACGTTGAAGAAATGGACGAAGTTCCGGAAGAATTAACATTGCATCTTGTCTCCGTAACACGTTATACAGAACTCGAAGATAAATGGAAGATCCCTTTATACTAATAAAAACAGTCATCTTGAAGGCTTTTGCTTTTGAGGTGGCTTTTTTATGTAAACAAAAATATTGACTGAAAATTATTAATCAATCATAATAAATATATTCAACTTAATACCCATATAGGTATTAAATTAAGGTGTTTTTCTGTATAAGTATCAAAGCAGTTAAAGAACATTTATTATGATTAGAATAGGTGGTTAATAGGGATGTCACATAAATTAGGGAGTTTAGGAGCGAAGGAAAATCAACCTGCCTGGATACAGCCATACATAGACGATCCAGAAAAGCAAAATCGTTTATACAAAAGAACATTGATTATCGTTGTGCTTTCTCAAATTTTTGGAGGTGCAGGTCTTGCTGCAGGTATAACGGTAGGTGCCCTTCTAGCACAAGACATGCTAGGAACTGAAAGCTTAGCAGGTGTTCCAACGGCATTATTCACATTAGGGTCTGCTTTGGCTGCTTTCCTTGTAGGGAATTTTTCGCAGCAATTCGGACGGCGTTTGGGGCTTGGAGCAGGTTTTATTATTGGTGGTATTGGTGCTATTGGAGTCATTATCGCTGCAGTTATTAACAATGTCCCATTATTATTTCTATCGCTATTTATATATGGTGCGGGAACAGCAACAAATCTGCAAGCTCGGTATGCGGGTACAGATTTAGCTAATGCTAAACAACGAGGAAAAGCAGTTAGTATTGCAATGGTATCCACCACCTTTGGGGCAGTTGCTGGTCCCAATCTAGTTGAAGTGATGGGGCGTTTTGCAACCTCAATGGGGATTCCTGCTCTTGCAGGTCCATTTA
The DNA here is from genome assembly GCA_023387295.1 of Bacillota bacterium. Taxonomy (GTDB): domain Bacteria; phylum Bacillota; class Bacilli; order Bacillales; family Cytobacillaceae; genus Cytobacillus. The sequence goes on from JAEWIG010000020.1 coordinate 4,264, forward strand.
TTTTGGCAGCAGCTGCCTATATTCTTGCAGGGTTAGTTTTTCTTATTTTACTTCGCCCTGATCCTCTCATTGTGGCAAAAGCAATTGCGAACATGAAGAAAGTCAATTCTATTGTAAAGAAAGAAAAAGAGAATGCTATCGTTAATCAACGAGGAATCATTGTTGGTGCGACTGTAATGATCGTTTCACAAATTGTAATGGTTGCGATTATGACGATGACACCCGTACATATGGGGCATCATGGCTATGGCTTAGATGCGGTAGGACTTATTATCGGTATTCATATCGCAGCCATGTATTTACCATCACTTGTCACAGGAATGCTTGTTGATAAAGTAGGACGAAATGTGATGGCAATGGCATCAGGAATAACTTTATTACTCGCTGGTATTCTAGCTGCAATGGCACCTACAAACTCCATGTTTATGCTCACATTGGCTCTCGCTTTACTTGGGCTTGGCTGGAATTTTGGTTTAATTAGTGGAACTGCACTAATAATAGATGGAACCTCATTATCCTATCGAGCAAAGGTCCAAGGCTCTGTCGATGTCTTTATTGCACTATCTGGTGCACTTGGAGGGATTGTATCAGGATTAATTGTAGCTCAGTTTGGTTTTGCAACACTTTCGTATATCGGTGGTTTCCTTTCGCTGTTACTTATTCCAGTAGTTGTATGGGCGAGAGGAAGTTCCAAAAGAGAATTATCAACTGGAGAATGAACGCAAAAATCCGACTTCCTGATTAAACAGGAGTCGGATTTTTGCTATTATTGATATTGTTTTATAACAAGAGATAATATGTTTAATTGTTTCAGATATTTAGTAGGTGCTAGAAACGTTACTGTTACTACCCCAGGGTGACGTCCGATATCGATTGAACCAGTAATCGTTGCTCGATTTAAAACTTCAGGAACGGTTATGCCGAATGCCTTGGCAGCTCTTTGTAAACCATTATCAGTCGCTTCATTTAAATTTGCCCCAGTTCCAATAAAGGATATCGGAAGAGATTCTTCCATTTCTGCAAGGCCCCACTGTTTTGCAAGCTCTTCTGCAGCTTTCTTTTCCGCAGAAGTAATTGGTTTAGCTAAGTATGGCAAATCCTCAACGACTGGTAAAAGAACTGGCCCCTCTAGATTTGCTTTCTTAATAACTTGCACTTGTAATGTCACAAGTCCAGCGACATCTGTCGTATGTCCAGCAATTTCTCCATTTCCTTGCATTGCATGCATATCACCTAAATAAACACCGCCACCTTCTACCTTTACAGGACAAATTAATATGGATCCTTCTCGGACACGATTTATATCCATATGTCCATCCGTTCTCTCTTCAAGCTGTTCACGGGTTAACCCATAATCATGAGGTGCATTGATTAGGAATTGTCCAAAATCTCCAGCATTATGTGAATCTGGGAATGGACGAGTTGGTGTAGTTCCAAGTTGACCTAGAAATGGTCGAATTCTTGCAATCGTTCCTACTAGATCACTAGGAGCAAATGTAACAATTGGATTTTGAATAGAGTTTTCAGGTGTTGCCATATAGGATTTTCCGTCTTTTGCTACTTTTTCGGCTGCTTCCTTATGAAGGGTTAACCCAATATTCTTTTCATGATCAAATGCCATTGTGTAGCCATTTGTAAAAATAAAAGGCGTTACGTCAGCACCACAGCTTGCACATCTGATTGCTTCCTGACCAATACCGATAATTTTCGTTTCTGGATTCAGCTCCCCACATTCAGGGCATTTTCCAGCCACGAAAGGATCGCCAACAAATCGTCCTTCAACAGGTGCGTCATTTCCAGAAGAAGTGACAAGAGAAGTTACTTTGATTGAGTGAATTTTTATCGCAATGGCGTCTCCTACTTCAGCTCCCTCAACAAACACTGGCTTCGTTACTTCGTGACCACCGCGTAGACATGGAGTAATCATCGGGCCCCAACAGCCTGGAGTCGTGTTAGCAATAATGAATCCTCCGTCCTTAACAGGTCCTAGCATTTCTTCCTTAGGGTCTAAAATACCGTTTGTAAATTCATTAATAAAAACTGTTTGTTTTGCCATCTAAAACACTCCTTTTCTAGTTATCTCCATACAAATCTAGCATAGCGATAAATGAAGAGATTATACAAATCTTTTACTCAATATTCACAGAAAGTTCGAAGTAAGATGGTATTTTCAAAAAAGTTCCACTGCCATTAAAGTGTGCCTGGGGACAGTGGAACTTTTTTATCAAAGATTAATGACTAATAAGACTACTATCTCAAGTTTAAGGAAGCCAATGAATACAGTTCACAGTATATCTAATTTTAAGGGGGACTTTTTCCCTTTGTGTTTAACTTTAAGTGATTTGTGTTCAACTTTACCCGTTTTACGTTCAAGTTCTTACAAATTGCGTTCAACTCTACCTATCATCATTATTTAAGCTTAAATTTAGCTGTCACAGGATTATGATCGCTATGCTCAAAACCTAATGAGTGCCCCTCTACATCTACTAACTCAATATTCTCAGAAATTAAGAAGCCATCAATGATCGATAGGAAATTCTCTCCCTCTACATATGATTTTGCAATCGTTCTTGAAGTAGGAACCGTCCTGTCGGCGACCCATTGGAATCCTTCTGAAAGGAAATCATCCGGTATCATTTGAAGCCAGTCAGGCCATGTTTCCGTAGTTGGAAAAATCGTCGGATCTGTAGTCGGGATAGAATGATTCCAGTCGCCTCCAATAATTATATAATTCCCTTTTTCAAATTCATCCGTTAAATAATCTTCGATAAATCCAAGTTGCTGTTTTCGAACCTTTCCACCTTTATCGTAAGCAGAAAGATGAGCATTAATTAAAACTAGTTCTTTTCCATTGGAGAGCGGAATTCGTTGCTCAAGCATACTGCGGTCTAGTTCAAATAATTGGCGTGGCCAACTCTCTTGTCCCTTTAAAGAAAACCGTTTGCTTTCGTCTATTTGATATTTTGCTAGAGTGACAAGCCCACTGTCTACTGATCCATGTGGCTTTGTAATCGGAACAGGCACCCATTTGACAAGATAGTTTTGTGCAAAGGTAGAACTGTACTGAGGAAGCTTTTCCATCAAATAATCCTCTTCATTAATATGAAAACTCCTCGTTGAATCTCGATCAACTTCTTGTAAGAAGTAAAAGTCGGAATCTGTTGTTTTCAAAAAATCCCCTATTGCCATCATATTTTCTTCGACTTTTTCTTTGCTGCTTGCACGAGAGTTACTGCCCCCATCCATAAAGAAATGCTCGTTTTTGTCTAAGCCACCATATCCGAGATTAAAGCTAGTAATTGAAAATATTTGATCTGATGCCAGTTGTGTTTCTTGGTTGCGTTGGACATTTACTGCAACGACATCTTCTGGCTTGTAATCTGTACTGCTTATGTAAAGTAGGAATGCACCTAAAAGTATGACAATAGCAAGTATGATACTAAGTAATATTTTTCCCCATCTGCGCAAAACTTCTTCCTCCTAAATTCCTTTTTGTGTTCCAAGATAATTCGACACATAAAACTTTATCCCTTTAATTTAATAGTTTGAAATATTTGGTTATTTATTTAATGTATATGCTAGAATTATTAGAAACGTCAGGCAGATTAATAATAATTTTTGAAAAGTAGGAGGATATCATCAATGAACTTGAAAAAAGCTAAAATCATTTCATGGATAGGTAGATTTATAGTAGCTTTTACTTTCATATTAATGTTCTATAAGATAGCTATTTCATGGATTTTTTTAGTTTTCTTATTTGGTCTTGCCCTTCAAGTTTATGCATTTATTTATAGGCAAAATAATGAGTGAAATATCTCCAGAAAGGATGGGGGGTAATTGGGCTCAAGGATCATGCACTCAATCATAGCTAATCAAATTGCTGAACATTTTTCTATTGAAGACAATCTTCGTCTCTAGTTGGTGGGATTGCACCGGACGCAGCTTCTCAAAAAGAAATAAGTCATTTTTTTGCAGGAGATCATAGTGACTATTCGAGGCGGATTGATTTTGAGAAATTGCTGAATAAATATGGTGCTCAGAGCCATTCTCCCTTTATTTTAGGTTATTACACACATTTAATTGCAGATGATTTGTGGTTAAAAGGATTTTACTTGCCTTGGTTAAAAAATCGAATGGAAAACGACAATGCCATCTTTAATCAATATCACAATGATTTTCGCTTACTAAATGGAAAACTAGTACACCATTATGATTTAAAGGTCGAGTTACAGCAACAATTACAAAAAAATCATGAAATCATTGAAATAGAAGAAGTCACAAGCGATCAGATAAACACATTTATTCCCTTTGTCTTAAACGATTTGGAATATGAGCAATCTAGTCTAAATCAACCTCTAGAGGTATTCACATTTAAACAAATTGTCGGTTATATAGAAACCTCTGTGGAAAAAGGGATTATGCATATAAAACAGTCGCAGCCTGGATGTTTTTATAGGAGTTGATTCAAGTGATTATTAGAAAAATAGAAGAAAGTGATTTTGAAGCAATTGTTCCAATTGTTAATGAATGGTGGGAAGGTAGAGAAGTTTCGGAGCTATTACCAAGGCTCTTTTTTATTTATTTTCAAAACACAAGCTTCATTGTTGAAGAAAAGGGAAAAATTATTGCATTTCTGATTGGCTTTGTCTCCCAGACTAACTCAAATGAAGCATATATTCACTTTGTTGGAGTACATCCAGAACATAGAAATAGAAAAATTGGTAAAATGCTGTATGAGCATTTCTTTAATATAGTAAATCAATTAGGCTGTGATACAGTAAGATGTATAACTTCTCCAGTAAATAAAAATTCTATTTTGTTCCATACCGGATTAGGATTTTACATTGAAAATGGAAACAATCAAGCAGATGGTGTTCATGTTTTTAAGGATTACGCTGGAGCCGGAAAGGATAGAGTATTATTTACTAAAAGGCTAGATAAAGATAAGACTGAGGCTTAAGTTGTGCAGAAGAGATGCTAACTAAAAATAAAAGAGTGGAGTATTTCGATGAATTTGAAATATGTTAAAGTTGAGGTTTTATTACCAGAGGAATACATCGTTGAACTTAGAAATAGGTTAAACGAAATTGGTGTATTAACGATCGGGAATTATGATCATGTTGTTTCATATTCTTATGTTAAAGGTTATTGGAGACCGTTGAAGGAATCGAAACCAGTCAATGGTACTGTTGGAGAAATCTCTTTTGGTTCTGAATGTAAAATGGAATTCAAATGCTTGTATGAGAAAATTGAAGATGTGAAAAACATAATTAAAAGTATACATCCATACGAAGAACCAGTGATATATGTATTACCATTACTAAATGATTAATTATATAGAAATGAGCTGCAACTTGCGGTGAATTCAGCTCAAAATAAATTATAGAAGAACTGTAGAATTTATTACGATGGTTTTATAAGAAGGAGAAAAGATGAGTGGAAAATTTGTTCACCATATATGTATTCAAACAAATCGCTATGAAGAATCTCTAAAATTTTATACAGAGGCACTGGGGTTCGAATTAATTAAGGAATCACCAAATTTTCATACTCGCCATTTTAACTCTTGGTTACAATTAGGTTCCTTTTTCATTGAATTACAAACAGGAAAAATTGGCGAAAATCTAAATAATATCAATTTGCAAAGTCAAGGAATCGTACATTTTTGTTTATGGGTCGAAGATTTGTCAAATGAAGTCCAGAAAATGAAGCAATTTCGATATGAGTTTAAATTAAAAAATGGTCAAGAAATATACGATGTTGAAAATGGGAGCTTATGTAAAGTAATAGCTCCTGAAGGTACAGTGATCGAACTTCGTGATAATAAAGAGATATAATCGAAAAAACTAGAACAGCAGGAGTAAAAAATGACTCAAAACGGAATAATCCTTGTTGTAAGTGTATCCCTAATCAAACAGAATAAAGTTTTGCTCGTTAAAGAAAGTAAACCATCACCTAAGAATCAATGGAATTTACCCTCTGGACGGATAGAAGAAGGAGAAGATATACTCGCTGCTGCTTGTAGAGAAGTAAAAGAAGAGACAGGGTTTGATGTGAAGCTTTCTGAAACTACAGGTGTATACAATTTTATTAGTAATACAAATCAACAAGTAATTTTATTTCATTTTATCGGTGAAATTATCGGTGGATCATTGAGACTAGATGAAGCTGAAATAATTGACAGTAAGTGGATTGAATTAACTAAACTAATGGAGTTGGCTCATGAGGAGCTTCGTAATGCTGGCGTAGTAAAACAAATTACAGAAGCAGTGCTAAATGAAGAGTTTTACCCTATAGATTTATTTAAAAAACAATTAGGAGTATGAATTCCAAATTTACTGTGCAATACAGGAGGGGCTATGTCTAAGAAGACTATCGTATTTACAGGTGGAGGTTCGGCAGGGCATGTCACACCAAATATGGCAGTAATAAATGAAATAAGAAATGAGTGGATAATCCATTATATAGGTACAAAAAAAGGAATTGAAAAAGAATTAATTCAAAAAAAAAATATCCATTACTATGAAATAAATAGTGGGAAGCTAAGAAGATATTTAGACTTCGAAAATGTCGTTGACGTGTTTAGGGTGATGAAAGGATACATGGAAGCTAGGAGTATTTTAAAGAAGCTGAAACCTGATTTAGTTTTTTCAAAAGGTGGGTTTGTTTCTGTGCCTGTTATTTTAGCAGCAAGGTCCTTGAAAATACCTATTTATATTCATGAAAGCGATATGACACCAGGGTTAGCGAATAAAATCTCTCATCGTTTTGCCTCAAAAATATTCACTTCCTTTGAAGAAACGAAAAAACATTTTCCAGAACAGAAAACAAAAGTGATTGGTTCCCCGATTAGAAAAGAAATATTAAGTGGATCGGCTGACAAAGGAAGAGCGTTTCTTAGATTTGATCATTTTCGACCCATCATCACGGTAATGGGCGGTAGTTTAGGTGCGAAAAAAATAAATGAGGTCGTAAGAGATTCATTGCCTCAGTTAACGGAAAATTACCAAATAGTTCATTTGTGCGGGAAAGATAATGTAGATAATCAACTTGCGACTTTCCCTAGATATCGACAATTTGAATATGTCCATGAAGAACTTCCTGACATATTAGCAGCCACTGATATTGTTATTACCAGAGGTGGTTCAAATGCCATTTTTGAATTTTTAGCACTGCGTATTCCAATGATCATTATCCCTTTAGGTTTACATCAAAGCAGAGGGGACCAAATATTGAATGCAAAGGCCTTTGAGGATAGGGGATACGCTCTTACTTTGGAAGAAGAAAAGTTAACCACAAATACGTTATTAGACTACGTCGAGAAAATACATAAGAACAGTGGAAATTTACGGGAGAATATGAAGCAATCATTTTCAGAAGATGCTCTACAAATACTTATTCATGAGATTAACAGTTGTGAGGTTAGGTAAATGAACCAGGAAAAGCTTGATAAAGAGCGGATAAAAGAGTGGAAACGTAATCCGATGATTAATCTATCAGACTCCGTTAATCGTTCAATGATGGGAGATCCGGGAGCATTTTTGAAAAATGGGTGTCTTACAAATCTAATTGGACTTATCATCATAGCTATTATTTTTATTTTCGTTTCAAAATGAAGCGACATTATGTGATTTTATTATGGGGAGAGGATTGGGATGCTAGGTATCTTGTCTCCGAACCATTTCATAAGAAAAAGAGGTTAATTAGAAGAAAAAAGGAAACATATTTATAATAAATAGGCTGCAACGGTGATTTGCAGCCATTTTATTCCTCGATAGAAGATCCTATGGGTCTTTTTACTGTTTAAAGAGTACTGTATTTATTACAATTTCCTGAGATTTTTTATTCCTGGTAATCTAGCGTAGCAGGATCTGTATTGCCAAACGTCAGGTACAATGGAAATCCTAATATTCCTGGAGGAACAAATACATCAAACGAGCCGCTTCCAATGTCATAACGACGTACCGAGCCTGCATCTGGTCCGCCACCTGTAATGGGGACAAACAATTTTCCTTCTGGCCCAAACAGAATAGCCTGTGCGAAGGCACGAGGATCTCCAACTTCATATAGGTCAATTTTTTCGATGAAGGCACCCGTTGTACCATTAAAGATTAGAATTTTATCGGTGTCATTAGTATCTGCTCTGAAGCTAGTGATGTAGAGGTTACCGTCTGGACCGAATACTAAACCTTCAGGTCGATGGAGGTTATTGACGTCATTGCTTTCAATGAATATATCAACGAATTCCATAGTGTTCGGATTAAAGCGAAATACCCAGCCATTAAGCGGATCAAAAGGGTTAAAGACGGATACATACAAAAAGCTGTCTGGTCCAATAACTACACCACGGGGGAAAAAAGGACCATTGAATCCAGCGTGGTTGAAAATCCCTAGAAAATCCCCTGTAGTGCCATTATAGGCTCTTAGCTCTCCTGGCTCGGGAACTCCGGTAGTGCTAGGACTCTCTGTATCTGCCACATACAGGATATTGTTGTACGAGAGAACGATAGCGTGTGGAGCAAAAGGGGCACCTTCTTGGTCGGACGTTACGAGTTCAGCTAGAAACGCCCCGGTTTGTCTACTGTACTTCAACATGTTTCCGTTCTGCGGTAATCCAAGGTTCTGGTTGGAGACAAGAAGATTGCCATCATCGACGAAGATAAGACCTTGAGGACCGAGCAAGCCCCCACTTCCTGATGTTACAAAAGTGCCAAGGGAATTTCCCGAGGCTGCGTTGAAACGTTTCACAGTGTTGTCACTAGCGTCACCAATATAGAGGAAATCTTTACGAATACCCAAAAAAACCCTCCTTATTTAAAAAATTAAGTAAAAAACTAATTTTTGCTCACTTAATTTTATGCGAGGGAGAAAGTTTATGTAATGGACAAACTGCTTGATAAAAAAACACATTTAAATAAGTGAGTTGGAATGTTACTAATTTCCTGACTAGAACTAACAGTGGTTACTAAAAATGAAATGGCAGTTGCCCTTAACATAATTGATAGAATTTTCGTGAAACCTCCCCTGATTATTATCCGTATATGTATCAAGGAGGCGAGCACTATGAAAAAAATTCTAAGCATACTTTTACTATCGAGCATGCTTGTTAGTTTAATCGCATGCAGTAATGAAAAAATAAAGGATGAGGATGTAGAGAGTTTCGTGACCGAATATAAAACGATTCAATATAACATCAAAGATCCAACAAATTCTCCATCGGGCATTGAAATTGGGGAAGAAGTGAAAAAATATTTATCAGAGGATGTTATTAATAAACATAACGCTAACCGTGTTTTTCAAATAGCTCCGGATATTGCTAAAAAAACGAATAAAAGCATTGAATTAGAAGACGTGTTACTTGAGAAGGAAAAAGAAAATGCAGACGGGACCATTAACTATAATTTCACTTTAAAATTAAAACTCTATGACGATAGCATATCTGAAACAGTCGAGAAAAATGGAGAATTGACTATTTCCAAAGAAGACGGATTTATCATTACACGAGATTGGGAAGATCGAAGCTGGGAAACGGGCATATTAAAATGAACCAGTTACAAATTTTTGTCATCGAATATTTGAATTCCTTCAGTCTTTTGAGAAGGAATTCAGTTGAGCTTTGCCGAATGACTCGAATTAGAAAGGTGAGAGATAATTGAGTGAACAAATTCCTGATTATGATCATTTATGGAAGGATGTGATTACTGAGCTGTTTGAGGAATTTCTGTTATTTTTTTCACCAGAACTGTATGAACA
>JAEWIG010000064.1 GCA_023387295.1 Bacillota bacterium
CTATGAATGTGATTGAAAATGCTAAGCGAGAAATAGAGGAATATGTTGATCCAGAGAAAGGAACGATACATATAGGTTTTCCGAGCAGCTTAGCTGCTTATACGCTACCAACCGTTATTTCAGCTTTTAGGAAGCGTTATCCTGAAGCGAAATATGAGCTTAAACAAGGTTCCTATCATTCGCTAATTGAAGGAGTTATTAAAGGGGATATTGATATGGCACTGCTTGGTCCAGTGCCTCGAGACGAAAAAAAAGTGAAGGGTACTATATTATTTACTGAAAAAATCGTTGCTTTGTTGCCAAATAAACATCCCTTAGCTGATAAAAAGACCATCAAGTTAAGCCAATTAAGGGATGATTCCTTTGTTTTGTTTCCAAAGGGATTTATCTTACGTGAAATTACGGTCGATGCATGTCAGCAGCAAGGCTTTGTTCCAAACGTATTATTCGAAGGAGAGGATATTGATGCAATTAAGGGATTAGTTTCGGCAGGACTAGGTGTAACAATCATCCCTGAAATCACATTGATCGATAGCGTGCCGCGACAAACAGTTAAAATTCCGATCGTAGATCCACAAGTTACAAGAACAGTAGGAGTAATTATTCCAAAGGACCGCGAAATCCTTCCAACAGCAAAACTCTTCCACGAATTTCTCAATGAATTTTTCAATATGTTGGGTAGCTTCCAAAAATAATAATGGTACCAATAATGGTGCCTGGCACCGCCCGTGGACAAACGGGTGTATATGTCTTTTTCGAGTGGACAGTGATAAAACACGGTTGAAGAAACAATAGTTCATCAACCGTGTTTTATTTTATCTGCTTTGATACAAAAATGAAGGAGAATTTATTCTATTAATATGACTAAAGTATGAAAAATATATTTATAATTGACAGTTCCTCAAAGTTCTATTAAATTTTAAATGTATTCTGATAATTAGGAATAGTCTTTTAAAAAGGGGGATGTTGGATGTCAAAATCAAGTAAGAAAAAAAATGGGGAAAGGAAAACTAAGGAGGTAAACTTCGAGGAAATCGTAAAAAAAGATTCCTATCAGAAATTAGTAGCTGCGAAGAGAAGATTTCTAGTACCATCAATCATTATCTTTTTCGGGCTATATTTACTATTTCCAGTTATCATTTCGTATTCGAATATTTTGGATACAAAAGCAATAGGTGATATTTCTTGGGCTTGGATTTACGCTCTACTCTTGTTTGTCATGACATGGACCTTTGCCACAATCTATATGAAAAAAGCAGTCACTTTTGATCATTTGGCAGAGAGCGTTTGGAAGGAAGAAGAGATGGAGAGGAGAGAAGCCTAATGAATGCGACTGTCATCATTCTGTTTCTAATTATTGTAGCTATGACACTTGTAATCACTTATTATGCAGCCAAAAGAACGAATACTGCAAGTGAATTTTATACAGCAGGTGGGGGACTAACAGGTTGGCAGAATGGGCTTGCAATAGCGGGGGATTATTTATCCGCAGCTTCTTTTCTTGGGATTGCAGGAGCAATTGCCTTAAGCGGTTTCGATGGATTTTTATTTAGTATTGGGTATCTTGTAGCTTATTTAGTTGTTTTGTTTATCGTTGCAGAGCCTCTTCGAAACCTTGGTAGATATACGCTTGCAGATATGATTCATGCTCGCTTTAATGCAAAGAAAATCCGGGCAACTGCAGCATTAAATACGATTACAATCGTTATTTTCTATATGATTGCTCAACTAGTGGGTGCAGGGGCACTTATTAAATTATTATTTGGAATTGACTATTGGATAGCCGTTTTAATCGTTGGTATTATGATGACCATTTATGTGTTGTTCGGAGGTATGACAGCAACTAGCTGGGTACAAATAATTAAAGCAGTCCTCTTAATGGTTGGAACGATTATCATTTCAGTTTTAGTCTTATCACGCTTCAATTTTAATATTTTCGAAATGTTTACCACAATGAAAACAGCAACACCTCTTGGGGAATCGTATTTAAATCCGGGCGTAAAGTACACGGTACCTTTGGATACCATTTCACTAATGATTGCACTTGTCCTTGGTACAGCAGGACTTCCGCATATTTTGATGAGATTTTTTACGGTAAAAGATGCGAAGACGGCACGTAGCTCTGTCATTTGGGCGACATGGATTGTTGGAATCTTCTACGTAATGACAATTTTTCTTGGATTTGGTGCCGCAGCATTTGTTGGATCGGAACTAATTACAGCCAGCAATGCAGCTGGAAATATGGCTGCTCCATTACTGGCTCAAGAATTAGGCGGAGATATATTAATGTCATTTGTTTCTGCCGTAGCTTTTGCAACGATTCTAGCTGTTGTTGCTGGTCTTGTTTTATCAGGAGCTTCCGCTTTTGCTCATGACATTTATGGGCAGATTATTAAAAAAGGAAAAGCGACAGAGAAGCAACAAATGCTAGCAGCTAAATATGCATCTTTAGCCGTATCTGTGTTTTCTATTTTACTTGCACTTTTTGCGCAAAACTTAAACGTTGCTTTCCTAGTATCTTTGGCATTCTGTGTAGCAGCTAGTGCGAACCTTCCAGTTATTGTGTTTACGATTTATTGGAAACGATTTAACACGACAGGAGCCATGACGGGAATGCTGTCAGGATTGCTATCCGCCTTAATTCTTGTGGCAATCAGTCCAAGTGTCATGTCACCGGTAGAAGGAGCAACTTTAATTACGGGTAATCCTATTTTTCCATTAACGAATCCTGCCTTACTCTCTGTTCCTATTGGATTTATTGGCTCAATTATCGGTACCCTTCTATCAAGTAAGCAAGATGCAAAACGTTATGCTGAAGTAGCTGTTAAAGCAAATACGGGCTATCACTTGTAAGGAAAACATGGTGCCTGGCACCGCTCGTGGACAGAATAGGGTTATTGTCCTTTTCGGGTGGACAAAAAATAAAAGCACTGAGAGATATGCTGATAGAAAAAATCAGCTTAACTCTCTAGTGCTTTTTATTTTATTGGTAAATTCTTCTTCTTTTTATAACCCTTCAATTGCTAATTCCTTTGCAGGTAAGAAATCCTCGCCAGTATCGAGGTACTTGATGCTGACTTTGTCCCCTGCCTGTAAATAAATTGCCAATGGACTGTTTTCAGAAGAGATGACATAATTTTGACGGTTATCAAGTAAGACAGAAATCACAGTAAAATCTCCAGTCTTTTCTTTATAGACTCTGACAACTGTTCCCTTCACTTGTTTTTCTTCTGCTTTCGAAGTTCCATCTACAGTACCCCCGCCCTTTTGTAAAGCGGTTTTATAAAGTTTCAACGCTTCATTTGGAGTTGTGGCGAACACAGAGATTTCTGGGTTAGCTGCAGAAACGATGAAATAATTTTGTAAGAAGCCATTGGAATCAAGCACAGGTGTTAACCAGCTTGCTTCTCCGTAAAAATTATAGAGGACAGGCATTTGTCCTTTCCACTTCTTCTCGATAAATTTTTTCTCAATAATTTGCAGCGCTCCTTGGGAATCCATATAAGACTCCTCGAGATTACCTGTATAGTAAGTGGCTTCTCCAGTTCTTGAATTGGTTAAAGAATAGCCGAGCATGGAATCCACGCCTTCTTTTGGACTAGTGAAATCTGTGAAATAATACATATCCCCGTTTTCGTCAAAAATTGGGCTAACATTTGCAACAGTTCCCTCATCGGAAGGAAGCTTCACATCCTTTTTCCCGAAAACACTATTCCAATAGCCATGAATATAATTTCCATAATAACTGTTTTGTAAGCTAACGACCTCAGGTGCTACTGATCCGTCAATAAACTCAGGTGCATCCTTTAGAAGGTATGACTTTGTAGCACCTGTTTTCGCGTCTACTTCGACAATCCCTTCAACAGTAAATCCATTTCGAGCAGAGATAAATTTTCCGTACGAACGAATATAATAAGGTTTTCCGTCATCCGCAATTTCTAGCTGTGGATCACCGTAAAAAATCATTTCTGGATATTGCATCCGAATGTGGCGTTCCAGATTTTTATTAAAATAAGAGGATGGGGTGTATACCATTTCTTGCTTAATAAATTTCGGATTTGCGGATGAATCGGTTGCACTAATCATGAAGTATCCCGGTGTTTCTTTTCCATTTAGCCATTTGAAAAATCCAGAAAACTCAACAGGTGCAATGTAAACATATTCTCCGTTTACCTTCTGAATTTGGAGATTACCTAATTCGTAATAACTCGTATTCGGTACTTGGCCAAAGGATTTTTTCATTTTGTTGCGAGCGAATTTTGGTGGGACACTCGCTGGTGTTTTGGTTTCGTCAAATACTTCTATTTCTGTTTTTACTTCCATTTTTGCTTGATCGTATTTGTCATCGGCATTGAATAGGAAAGCCGTTAAGAAAAAGACCGCAACTACTAAACTTCCTAGAAAAAGAATCGCCTTTACCATTCTTTCCTTTCCGTTTGCAAATACAGCACCTGCAGCGGTAATGATAATAGCAAACAGCCATAAGGAAGTAAAATTGCGATCAAGATTTGTGACATAGTAGAAAATGAAAACCGCAATAACAATTAGAATAATTGCAGCAATCATAAATTTAGTCTTCGCTTGTTTTTTCCCCCCTTCTTTTGCGTTTTTATTTTTAGAAAAGGGTATTAATATTAGCGATGATGCTAATCCGACAATGAGTGAAAATAGGAATATATTGTCCATGGAATCTCTCCTTTGATGAAATATCTGCACTTTTTAATACGATTTACTATAGAAAATGTTTCATGTATTGGCATTGTAAAGTATAATATATTTCGTGCAATTTTCTATAGCCTTTTGTAGATGGATTTGTAAGATGAAATAAAAAAACTAAGAATATATAGAGATAATGCTTTACGAAATTTAATCAAAAAATTTTAAATATTCATGTGAATAATTTCACAAGTGTATTTATCTTAAAAGAAGGGAAAATGTTAATTAACATTAATAT